>CAMVTN010000042.1 GCA_947170415.1 uncultured Lachnospiraceae bacterium
TCAGCAGTTGTTACACCATATTTAGGAAGGATAAAGATCGGATCATACCCAAAACCGTTTTCTCCGGCTTCTTTATATCCGATGCGGCCTTCCATTACTCCACGTACCACTTTCTCCGTTCCATCCGGAAATACAGCTGCAACCGCGCATACAAAACGCGCAGTTCTCTTCTCATCAGGAACCCCATCGAGTCGTTCTATCAGATTGGCATTCTTCACATGATAAGAAGTATCTTCTCCCATATAACGTGCAGAATAGATGCCGGGCTCCTTGTTGAGAGCATCGATTTCCAGACCGGAATCATCTGAAAGCACCAGACCACCTGTTATGTTCCAGATGGTTTTTGCCTTTATGAGAGCGTTTTCCTCAAAGGTCGTACCGTTTTCATTTATTTCAGCCTGAACACCGGCTTCCTTCATAGAAAGCACAGGTACATCTATTCCTGTAAGGATTTCTTTGATCTCTCGAACTTTATCTTTATTTCCGGTTGCAAATACGATCTTATCTATTCTGCTCATTTTTTCTGTCCCTTTATCGATTTTTCTGTGTTATTACCACTTACATCCGCTGTATTCATCTCTAAGAGTGACGCTGTGATCGTTTCCGCTGCCTTTTCAGCAAACTCTTCAGACGCCATTTTCTCCGCTTCTGCTTTATTTGTTATATATCCAAGTCTGATGAAATATACCGGACATGATGATCCACTGACAAGTTCAGGTGTATCCTCATTTTCTTCCGCTGACGCAATACTTAAACCTAATGCTTCCGCCAGTTTTTCAGTCATTTTGGCTGCCTTTTCGCTATTCTCCTCCTGAGAAACAACACGAATACCATGTGTTACTCTGGTTCTTGAGTCAGCGTTCGTGTGAAGGCTGATGATAACATCGGCACTTACCGATTCAGCCGCCTGTATTCTGGTCGGAATATCCGCATTAACATCCGAGCTATGAGTGAAATATGTCTTTATCCCCTGCTTTTCAAATTCTTCCGCAAGTTTTCCGGCACATCGCTCTGATATTTCACGTTCGGTTATTCCGTATGCCACAGATCCCTCTTCCGAACCGCCGTGACCGGTATCGATCGCTGCGACCATCTTATATACTTCCTGGATCTCTCTCAGTCCCAAATACAGATTTCCGTTTTCAAAAACAGTATCCGGTTCAAATATCCCCATAGTATCGAGTTCGATCTTGGCAACCTGATTTTCGTATCCGTAACGGATATTTTGGATATTTTTCATATCACCGGACCGGAAATTTCTATGGTAAAAATACACAGGCACATCAGAAATAGCGATTTTGATCTTTTGCTCAGAATCATCTGTTGTGATCAAAACATTTTCTTCGCCTATACCATCCGGTAGCGGTATCGTAAGATACCCGTTCCTGTCCGCGTCACGATTACTGACTTCTTCCGTCATATCAGTTTTTTCGGTGAGCTTCCGAAGCATTCCTTCCTTCATTGGAGTATCATCGACCGGAAGACTGGCAGCAAAACATAAAGATGCCGCAGAAAGACCGGCAAAAACCAGGCTTACTATCGTCATTTTTTTTAGGAAATGATATGAATTATTCATTTCCCGGACCTCTCTTTTTATGTGGTTTCGGTCCGAGGAACTGATAAAATCTGGTTTCCAGCATTCCGTTATAGATCTTTCGATTCTTTGTCGCTTTCTTTCCTATATATTTTTCTGTATCAGCATAGGATGTGATCACATAACTTGACCATGTATCCAGACGCTTCATTGCATTTCCAAGATCTTTATAGATTCCGGGAAGCGTATTTTTTTCTTCCAGTCTTTCACCATACGGCGGATTTGTAATAATAAATCCATACGGTTTTGGATGACTCAGATCCTTAACCGGTCTGCACTGGAAATGAATAAGATCTGCAACGCCTGCCATTTCTGCATTTTCCCGGGCAATCTTAATGATCTCAGGATCAGCATCATAGCCCTGAATATCTGTCTCAACATTAAGATTTACAAGGCTTCTTGCCTCATCCGAAACATTGTACCAAACCTTGCGACCTATGAGATTTGACCAGTTTTCAGCCGTAAATTCTCTCTCCATTCCCGGAGCGATATTTGCCGCTATCATTGCCGCTTCTATAGGAAATGTTCCGCTGCCGCAAAAAGGGTCCACAAGTATCCTGTCACCATGCCATGGCGTCAGGAGTATTAGTGCTGCAGCCAGATTTTCTGCTATCGGCGCCATTCCCTGCTTCTTTCTGTAACCTCTCTTATGAAGGGAATCGCCGGTCGTATCCAGTCCTACTGTAACTTTGTCTTTATATAAGAATACACGGACAGGATAATCCTCTCCATCCTCTTCAAAGCGCTCATGATGGTACTTGAGCTTCATTCGCTCGACCATGGCTTTTTTCATAATAGACTGAATATCAGACGGGCTGAACAGCTTTGATTTTACAGTGCTTGCTTTTTTTACCCAAAATCTCGCATCTTCCGGAAGGTACTCTTCCCATGGCAGTGCCTTTGTCGCTTCAAAAAGCTCATCGTAAGTTCTTGCTTCAAATGAACCTACGCAGATCAGGATCCTCTCCGCAGTCCTAAGAAAAACGTTGGCACGTGCCACCGCATCCTCATCACCTGCAAAGGTCACACGACCATCTTCAACGCTGGTGATCTCATATCCAAGTTCTGTTATTTCTCGTTTTAATACCGCTTCCAGTCCAAAATGACATGGAGCTATCAATTCAAATTTTCTCATAAGGATTATTTTATTACTCCTGTGGATAAATGTCGATGATTAGTCATATGTGATTTTAAAAGAAAAGACCCGGCGGGGGAACCGCCGGGCCATTGAGGGGAGTATAAATATTTATAAAGGGGTTATCATAAAAAGAATTATTGAAGGGTTAATTCTTTTTACAAGAATGATAATAGCACCACTCCACTAACAATGCAAGTACTTTTTGGTTGTTCACAATATTTTAATTTATTTCTCGCAAACCCGCATAAAATAAGGCTTTTAGCCTTGTATACAGTATTCATCATCCCCCATTGCACTCCATTTAGAACAATTTTGCATTTATTTTCAGCCATTTTCCCAACTCGAAAACGTTTTCCACGCATATCACATCCACGGGATTTTTCTAAAGAAGAAAGCCGATACTAAGGACATGGATCATGCTTACTTAGTATCGGCCTTAATTCTATTTTTAGAAGATCTGCTTAGGATAATACTCCTTCAGGATCTCACAGTATCCTATGAGAAGTGCTCTGAATTCTGCAAATGTGAATTTTGCTTTGAAATTTTCAATCTTTTCGATCTTATGATTGTTATGCGGATTTCTTCTGTCTTTTGCAAACACGTGATCTTTATTCCAATAACCCTGATCTGTGAATCTGGTCACATCATTAAATGTGATAGTCTGAGCCTCCGGATCGATAGCCGGATGTGTATGGATCACTGCATGACGCATTCTAAGAAGTACATTCTTAGGCGTTACTTCCTCTTCCTTATTCATTATACGGAAAAATCCATCCACATAGCCACGAGCAAAATAGCTGTCTACGATTGCTTTCTCCTCATCGCTTCCCGAGTGTTCCGCAAAAACCTTAGCCGCTTCTGAGCCCTCATTAAATGCCATGTCATCTGCCAGTACCGACAGATCGTCTGCCTTGGGATAAAGTACCAGACCGGTCATCGAATTGACCAACACACTAAAATCATCCTCAGCTGCACCCTTAAGTGTCTCAGCAGTCTTATCAAAGAAAAGACCCATGAGTTCTCTTTCTACCATTTTGAAAAAATTTCCTTTCTCAGTTTTTATTCCATAATCCGAACACGATCCAGACAGCAACTATGATAAATGATCCAACAAGGTATAAAACAAGTATAAGGAAAAGTATCATAACGACAGGTATCGCTATCAACGCCAAAGTCGCTTTCCATCCTGTCAAAATACGTGCACGTTCTCTTCTGGCTTCTTCCTGCTCTTCCTGCTTTTCCTCTTCCTCTTTCCATTCCTCATAGGAAGCCCCACGCAGATTCTGAGGATCACTGGTATCTATTACAGTTTTTGCCAGAAGACGCGGATTACCAAGGCTGTCAAGCACCTCTTCCATGCTTCTGCCTTTTCTAACCTCCGTCTCAATGTACTCTTCATAATAACGGACATTTTCATTTATAGTCTGTGAATCTACACTGCCTTTAAGCGCATCTCTTAGTTCAGTTAAAAAAACCTCTTCTGTCATATGTATTCCTTCCGTGCTCAGATGCTCCTAATTATACCATAATGCCGTATTTTCAATTATTAAGACTTCGTGAATTACGTACGCAGGAATTCCTGCAATCTAATGTTTTTTATTTCATACACTTGCAAAACTTATGTTTTACCCTGTTTTTTCCGATAGATTCCATTTGGGAACCTTTCCCAAATTTCAAAGTTCATGCACAAGCGTTATTAAGCCTTGTTTTCTTCTGTCCTGTCTTCTTTTACTATCTTTTTACCGCCGTTCTTCTTTTTCCCTAAAAGTATAAAGAGCAAGATCAGCAAAAGGATTCCTGCTATTCCGGCTGCAGCAATAACAACATAATTATATTTAGGTTCCAATATGCAGAAAGATCCGTCCCCTTTCATAGGGAATACCAGATATCTTCCGTCTCTCTCTGTATCCACAGGTGTTATATGACCGTTTTCTATTTTTCCTGCCTGTACTTTTCCTTTTATGCCATCTGCAAGGAGACGTACTACCCATTCATCACCTATTGTGCCATAATCACTATGAACCTGATAGGTAAACTGCTTTAGGACTTTTCTATATTTTTCCGGAACTGCCATATCCGCTGCCGGAGTCTGTTCCGTATATGTAAGTGTCGTTCCTCTGTAAAAATTACCGGAAACAAGCATTACCGGGAAGGGTTCCTCAGATGCAACCGTAGTAACTATCGTTATGTACTTTGCCCTAACTGTGATATTCTTTCTAATATCAGAAAGGTCTGTTTCTTCCCAGACACCAAATCTGTCTCCTATAATAGGAAGTTCCGGATAATCCGTATCCTTAACGGAACCGCCATACGGCACTTCCATCATCTTCAGGATAATTCCGTCAGCCACAAAGCTCACATGCATTTTTCTCGCGTCTTCCGGTGTATTGTCAAGTTCGATAAACTCCGAATATGAAACCGCTTTTGCTTCATCAGTGTAGGTCAGTCCATTTACTGCTCCAAGCTTATTTTCTACATATATATTACCCGAAACCACCTTTTTTTCGTCATTGATATCACCGGCTATCGTTCCCAGATATTCCTTATCATCAACGGAAATATCAGTCATTGAACGGTTACCGACCACTCTGCACCCATATCCTGCGATGCCGCCTATGTAATTATTTCCGGAGATACTGCTCATCGAAAAACTGTCACGGATAAGATAACCACTTTTACCAATGATACCTCCGGCATAATCTCCATCCTCTGTCTGTACACCGCCAAAATTATATGATGAGATCACCGCACCTATATCCATACTTCCGGCAATTCCACCCGCGTTACTATTTTTAACCGAAATAAATCCATAGTTGGTGCAGTCTATCACTGTTGCGCGTTTGGTCCTGTCATACTTAAGACTTACCTGTCCTGAAGAAACCACTTCAAAATCAGACTGCAGATCAAGGTCTGTATCTGCCATTCCGACTATTCCACCGCCATTTATATCAGCTGTAATGGCACCCGTATTGTTACACTTTGTGATCCTTCCCTTTGCGGGAGTATCATCTGAATCATCTGAAATGTCATCAAATATATCATTCAGGTTATCGGTATTACGGTAACGTTCAAGAACAGTCCTCATCTCGTCAAAGCTATCATTCACAGCCTTATTCAGGCTTTTCAGATTACTGTTGATCTCGTCTGTCTGCTCTCTTATCCTGCTGTCGCTTCCCTTCAGATCGTCATTCAGCTTATCCATTTCATCCGCTATCTTATCGATCCGTTCGGTAATGCTGGCATCTGTGGCACGAAAATCCGACTTATAGCTGTCATAAACCATTCGAAGCGTATCATCAAGTGAATTTCCTGCATCTCTAAGACGCTCCAGATCCTTTTCAGTATCTTTAAGGCTCTTCCCTGCCGACATGGCATCACCAAGAAGCGTATCCACCTGCGTCAGCATATCTTTTGATAAATTAAGCATCTTACTGCTGTAATTTGTCATATCAAGTGTTACACCTGATCCGGCAGCCTTTTCTGCAGCCTCCATAAGATCATTCATATCATTCAGATCCTGCTGCAGTGCCTTAAACGCAGATTTTGTATCCCTACCAACAAGATCCGGATCCAGTCCGTCTATGATAGAACGGACAGCACTTGTATGCTCGCGTATCTCAGCTTCCATCTGATCATCTTTTGCGCGATAGTAATCCTTATATCCACTCACCGTACCGCGCAGATCATCAGCTGTTCCACGTATAGCATCGATATCTGCCTGCGTATTTATATCTTCCTGCTCCAGCGTTTTTTGAAGAGAAGCAATATGGTCTACCAGCTTATCCGTTTCCTGTCTCGCAGTGTTTATCGCATCGTCATGATAGGCATTTACCGTATACGGCTCAAACTGTCCCGCAATGCCGCCGATACTTTTTCTACCCTTAACAGCACCGTTATTACTGCATGAATCAAGTATTCCTCTTTCATATCCGACAATACCGCCTGTTTTATAACCAGTGTGATCAAAACCGACTGCTCCGCTATTAAGGCATCGGGAAACTATTCCCGATGACGCTCCTGCGATTCCGCCGGTATAATTAACTTTCTGATCATTCTGGATCAGATCCGTAAGGTCATCATTTTTCAGATCCATGCTATCAGGGATCAATTTAGTAAGCTTATCATCCGGCTTATCCTCAGAAGAGTCTTCTTCTGCCTTTTCACGTTCATCATTTATTTCCCAGGCAGTTTTACGGCCTGCATTTATTTCGCCCTTATTTACACAGTCCAGGATGGTTCCTTCATTAAATCCTGCTATACCGCCTGTCCGCCGCATGCCTGTTACTGTACTTTCATTAACAGTCCCTATTATGCGGCCGCTTTCCATATTGTGACCGGTGGCTGCGCCTACTGCTTCAAGTCCCAAAAGATTTCCGGACAAGATACAGTTTTCGATCCTGCCATAGTTAACACCTGTAAGGATTCCTACCTCATCCATTTCTCCTGTTGGCGTCACATAGCTTTCAACCCTGAGATTCCGGACAACACCTTTCTCAGCCAGAACTCTGATAAGTCCTACCTTCGAGCCCTGTGTATCATAGTAAAATCCCGATATTGTATGACCGTTTCCGTCAAAAGTTCCTGCAAAAACAGGTATCATACTAAAATCTGTACCTGCAAGATCGATATCTGTATTAAGTACCCAGCTTTTTCCTTCACTATCCGCATCACTGTTCAGAAATTGTGCAAACCGCAAAAATTCTTTGAGAGAAGAGATAGTAATAGTTTTGCTGTCAGATATATTCTCTTCCTGTGTCTCTGACGCATACGCAGTGACTGCCGCGCAGGGCAAACCAGTCGTTATCCCCGACAATGTAAGTCCTGCTGCGAGCATCAATGCAAGTTCTCTATGAAAATGTCTGATACGTCTTATTTTCATATTATCTACCAAGTCATTCTTTATTATCTGTTTCTGAATCTGTATTTATATCTGCATTAGCTTCGTCACCATCCGGTGAGAGATCATCCGGTGCGGTTTTATCCTCCGCTTCACCTCGTCTCAATGTAAGATTCAGGTCTCCATTCATAGTACCCTTAAATTCGCCTATCATATATCCTGAAAAATAGCCATTTACCATTCCGTTAAGGACTACTGTTCCGGCAGTTTTCTGAAGCACTGAGCCCGCTCCTCCAACAGAAATTTCAGGTGTTTTTACACTGAAGCTCGTCTTATCAAGGATAGGATCTGCCAGGAAAAGGAGCTGGGGAAGAACCGTCATTACAAGCACTATACTTGTAAGTGTTCCTCTTCCAAGTACAAGTCCAAGGTTTGCTATAACTGCGTTACTTGTAATATTTGCAATAAGGAAGCCGCATGCTGTGAGGATAGTTCCACTTGTAAGGATAGTCGCAAAGGACTCATTAAGGCTCTGTACTATCGCCTGCTGTCTGTCCGGAACTTCTTTTCTCAGATGCACATATCTGTTTGTGATAACGATCGCATAGTCAATAGTAGCACCCATCTGGATCGAGCTTACGATCAGATATGCAAGGAAGTAAAGCGGTGCATTCTGGAGATAAGGGAAAGAGAAATTGATCCAGATACTTCCCTGAATAGTGATCAGCAGGATAAGCGGTAAACTTATCGACTGGAAAGTAAAGAGCAGGATCATTCCTACAAAGAACGCTGTCAGTATGCTTATCAGCAGGTTATCGTGGCTGAAAGATCCTGAAAGGTCATCATTACTCGTCGCATCACCGACTACATAAACTCTTTCCTTATAATAGGACTGTGCCATTGAGCGGATATCACGGATTTTCTCATATACTTCCTGTCCCTCAGCCGGTCCGGTAAGTGTAAATACTATTCTGGAATAATTCTCACTTTCAAGCTGTTTACGGGCATTCTGTATCTGATCATGGATATCTGTTATATCCTGTGACTGTTTGGCACTCAGATTAAAAGCACCTGCTTCTTTTTTGTCATAGATAAAGTCGATGATATCAATAACAGCCACTCTGTATTCATCGATACCGTCTATAAATGCTCCGTAGATTTCTTTATCCTGCGCATATGCTGTATAAAGAAGCTTTGCAAGTCCCGCATCGACCTTTGCAACTTCCGCAAATTCTCTAGGATTTAAGTCATCCGTCAGGACATATTCCTTTTCATCACCGACATCTACATTTGCAAGAGCCAATATATCATCTACGTAATCTCTGTTTTTCAGATTAGCAATGATCTCCGCCTCTGTAGCATAATCCCCCTTAGGAAGAACTATCGCCACATTTGTTCCGGTCTCAAAGGTCTGATCTATACGCTCTTTCGCCGCAATAAAGTCCGTCATTTTAGGACCGCGCGCAGTGTTTTTATCAAAAATATACGGGCAGTTCTGAGAGAAACGGAATGCAAAAACAAGCGTTACTATAAATAATAACGGCAGTATATATCTCGTTCTGTAGATGAACTTTCCCCAATAATTGATCTGCGGCACAAAGCTCTTGTGGCGTGTCTTATCGATCATATCCCTGAATGTCATGATAAGTCCCGGCATAAAGAGGAATACCGTGATCATTGAAAACAGGATCGCTTTACAAAGCACCAGTCCGAGATCTCGACCTATCTGGAACTTCATAAATACAAGTGCTACCATTCCTGCCATCGTTGTAAGGGAGCTGGAGGAGATCTCGACAATTGCCTTAGACAGAGCAACTACCATCGCATCTCTTGGGCTCAGTCCATTGTCCCGCTCTTCCATATATCGGTGGAACATGATGATCGCATAGTCGATAGCCAGTGCCAGCTGAAGAATTATATCTACAGCATTTGAAATGTAAGATACCGTGCCAAAAATATAGTTCGTGCCCTTATTAAGCACAGATGCCATGGCAAACGTAAGCATGAAGATCGGTACTTCAGCATATGTAGATGAAGTAAAGATCAATACCGCAAGGATGACTATCACGGCCATTCCAAGCACTACTTTTACATCGCTTTGAAGCTCCGCTGACTCATCGAGATCGACTGTTGTATAAACATAGTTATCGTAATCTTTTACATAATCCCTGACTTCTGCGATAGCCTTTTGAGAAATAGCAGCTTCCTTACTATCCTCAAACATTATCGTGATAAGCGCCGCAGAATCCTTATAGTAATCATCCAGCGTCTTATCAGAATAGTCAGTATTATCAGGATCATAGAACTTAACAGTATCGACTCCGTCGATCTTCTCCAGTCCCTTAGCCACTGCAAGAGCCCGCTCATACGTAATATTTGTGAGAAGGACCTTGGCAGAGCCGTTTGTCTGGAATTCTGCATCCATAAGGTCCACGCCCTGCCTGGTTTCTGTGTCCATCGGCAGATATTTCGTTACGTCATTTTCAACCGTTACATGGCTTATCATGACTCCGCAGTATATAGCTGCTATGACAAAGAGCAGCATAAACGCTTTTCGCCTATCAACGATAAATGCGGCAAGCTTATACATAAAGTTTTTTTCTTCCATCTGTAAACTCCTCCGGATCACTTAGCCTTTCTGTTCTTTTTCTTAAATATGACTACTAATCCTATCAGTATGACGAGCATTCCTCCGATAATAAATAACTGCCACAACCGACTGTTCTTTTTAAGGATCACAAATTCACCGTCACCTTTCATGGCAAATACAATGTAATTTCCATCAACCTTAGAAGGAATAAGTGATACTTTATTGTCCTTTACCTCAGCTGCTGCGATGTTATCTCCGTACCCATCCTTAAGAAAACGAAGTACATAATCATCATCACGTGCTCCATACTCTCCATGCACCGAATACTTGTAAGCACCGGCGATACTGTATCCACGAGGTGCAGGCATATTTACCGAAGTCTCTTCCAAAACCACATCGCTATGATCATAAAAATCCCCAGTTATCAAAAGTTTTGGATTTTCCTCTGCCGTCGCGATAGTAGTTACATAATCAACATATATCGCATGAACAGTTGTGTTCTGTTTAATATTAGTCAGGTCAATATTTTCCCAATATGCAAACCTGCCTTTTTCTCCTTCCGGAACCGGCGGATAAAGCGACTCTCTGATGCTGCCGCCATACTTTACAAAGAAGGTCTTTATTATCTTTCCTCCATCTGTAAAATCAACCCGCATCTCCCTGAATTCTTCCGGAACTCCGGTTTTATTTATAAGCTCACCGTATGTTATGGGTTTTGCTTCTTTCTCTACTGTACATCCATTTATAGCGCCTGTTTCATTTAAAACAAAGACATTATCCCTGATATCACTCTCAGGGTCTGCTTCGCCTGCTACCGCTCCGGTCTTTTCGTTGCTTCCCCCTACATTTGAAAGACATGCAGAACCGGTAAGCACTGTTGCATATCCTGCTATTCCACCAACATTGGTATTACCGGAAACCTCACTCATGGAATAGGAATCACGGATAACAGATGCACTCTTACCGGCTATTCCACCAACAAAATTTCCTTCTTCAGAAGAAATCCTGCCGAAATTATTTCCGGACAAAACTGCTCCCATTTCTGCACGTCCGACTATTCCGCCGGCATAATCATTTCGTACCGATACTTCGCCTCTATTTGTACAGTCAAGGATCGTAGCCTTTCTGGTCCTCTCATAATTAAGACTGATCTCACCGGCTGATACAACTTCAAAGTCAGACTGTGTATCGTAGTCATAATCCATATATCCTACGATTCCGCCAACGTTTATGTCCGCATCGATCCGACTGTTATTTATTGATGAATTAAGACTTCCCTTTCCGGGAGTACGATCAGGATCATCTGACACATCATCAAAGACATCGTCTATGTCTTCTGTCTGTCTGATTCTTTCAAGTTCATCCTGAACTTCATCAAATCCGTCATTTAAGGTGCTGTTAATAGTCTGCATCTGACCTGTTATGGTATTTAACTGTCCTCTGACAGACGCATCTGATTCTTTTAGGCCATCAAGCAGCGTATCCATCTGCGTTGCCAGACTATCAGTCTTTCCTGTAATATCATCATCTGTCGTGCGGATATCTTTTTTGTAGTCATCGATGCAGCCCTTAAGATAATCATCAAGAGCACCGCTCTTATCTCTTATATCAGAAAGCTGATCTCCAAGTTCTTCTAAATCATCTGTACCTTCTGCAGCTTTTCCGAGCAATGTAGATAAGCTGTCATTTCCCGATGCGAGCATACGAAGAAGCTTATCCATATAATTGGTCATATCTACCGTGAGGCCGCGTCCGGCTGCTTCCTCCGCAGAATCAAGGAGTTTCTCAAGATCTTCAACATTGTCTTTCAACGCCTGAAGCGCATTTTTTGTATCCTTATCATAGATATCCGGATCGATAGAATCTACCGTGCTGCGGATACCATCAACCTGAGATCTGATCTCACGCTCTACAGAGTCATTCTTGCACTGATAATAGGTCTTGTAATCACTAACAGTCTTACGAAGATCATCTGCCGTGCCTCTGATGGCATCTATATTGTTCTGAGCTTTATCATCTTCTTTTCCGACAGTATTGTGGAGCTTATCCGCCATATCGACGAGATCATCCAGCTGGTCTCCTGCCTTGGAAAAAGAATCCTCGGAATATTTATTCAGCACATACGGTTCAAACTGTCCTGCAATTCCACCGACATCTTTTCTTCCGAATACCTCACCGTTATTCACACATCCGGTAAGTATTCCTCTCTCGTATCCAACGATACCGCCCGTTTTATAGCCGGTGTGTTTATATCCGACAACACCTCTGTTTTCACATTCCTTTATCACACCGGAGGATGCTCCTGCTATACCTCCCGTGTAATTAATCTTTTGCTTATCCGATAATTTTTCTTTAATGTCATCATCCTTAAGGTCGATCATATCAGGATTAAGCTGTGCAAGACTTTCATTTGTATCATCAAGCTCATCCACCATATCGGAGTCAAAGCTCTCATGATCATCACTTCTTGCGTCATCTGTTTCCCAGGCTGTCGTACTCTCGGCATTTATATTTCCGGTATTGACTGAAGATTCGATAAGTCCCTCATTAAAACCTGCTATTCCGCCGCTTCTACGTGTACCGAGCACCATCGCGTCTGAACTACAGGAAATGATCTTTCCCTCTTCCATATTGTGACCGGTTATACCTCCGACACACTCTGCTCCGAGCACATATCCGGAAAAAATCACATGATCCAGCACGCCGTAGTTCCTGCCGGCTATACCGCCTATTTCCTTCATTTCCCCTTCAGGAGATAAATTTCCGGACACGCAAAGATTTCTGATACATCCTGTCTTTCCAACAGAACGTATCAGACCTGACTGACTGGCATTTCCAGCGAGTTCAAATCCTTTTATTGTATGACCCTGCCCATCAAAAACTCCGGAAAAAATCGACACAGGCTTAAATTTTGTCCCACTTAGGTCGATATCATTCGTGAGGACATAATATTTTCCCTGAGTCTCTGATTCATCGGAACTCTTCTCTGAGAGAGCAATGAGGTCTTCTGCACTGGTAATCTCTATAGCATTACCTGACAATTCGTTTTTTTCTTCTACTGCTTTTGCCGGCTGTTCCGCTGCCTCTGCATGATTTACCGGTATTCCGGTAAAGATCAGTGCCGCAGAAAGTATTAGAGCCGCAAAAGTTTGGTCATATTTTTTCTTTTTCATAATCTCATTATACAACATCGTGATTTTTATTCAACAGTGTGTTGATTTACCAACCGAGATGTATTATAATGTCATTCGGACAGGATGGCAATAGTCCTGCAGAAATTTTTTAAAATAATACTTAGGGTGATAGCTTATGAGAATGTCTGAAGTAAAAATGGATCGAAGAATCCGAAAAACGAAGAGTCTTTTGTGGCACGGCCTTGCCGCACTGATGATGGAAAGGGATATTCAGGATATTTCTGTTAAAAGACTTACAGAATATGTCGATCTGAACCGCAGCACCTTTTATATCCATTATAAAGATATAAACCAGCTGCTTGATTCCATCGAGAACGAACTGATGGAAGAATTTCGCGAGATCATTTCGCACAATATTGATATTTCCAATCTCTACGAGTCCAATCTGCAGCTTCTGCATGACCTGTACAGAGATCTTTTGCTTAATCGCGAGATCATAAGCGCTCTGCTCGGTCCTCATGGAGATTTTCAGTTTATTAAAAAATTAAAGCAGATCCTCACTGAAAGGATCGAAGAAATAGGAAAAGCTCTAAACTATTCCGAAGAAGTTCTGGCTTACTATTCCGCTTTTTGCTTTACAGGCTGCGTGGGTATCATACAGCAATGGATAGAAACGGATTTTGAGCAGAGTCCGGAGCACATCGCGGATATCACAAACCGCTTCATGATCCACGGAATGGACGCGATCCTCCATTAAAGAAAAAATCCAACTTTTAACACAACACCAAAGGCTGCCGCACTTTTTACAGTACGGCAGCCCATTTTCTTTTTACCCTATCATCACGTTATTCAGTTGCGTCCTCAATTGTCTCCTCTGAACTACTGTCTTCCGAAGCATCTGTACTCTGCTCATCCGGTTTTCCGGGAGCCTTATTATCATCTATTGAAATTGAAGCCACTTCATTATCATCATTATAAATGATGACTACCATTGTACCCTCTTCCAGATCTTCTGAAGAGCAATCCTTATATTCTGTAGAGCTTGTGAGGGTCAGTTCCAGAGTTTCTCCACTCGGAGCTCCGCCCTTGTCGCCGCCTTTTCCTCCTTCCGGAGCCTTTCCTCCGGGTGCCTCACCTGACGGTGCCTCTCCGGATGGAGCTTCTCCGGACGGCGCTTCTCCGGACGGCGCCCCACCGTTTCCACCGGCTCCGGGGCCACCCTGGCCGCCCATAGCTGCAAAAGCTTCTACTGTAAGTTTCTCACCATCTATCGACGTAATCTTTGCATGTACTTCCGTTCCGTCAGCTTTTTCTTCCGGTGCCTCTGTCCCCGGTTCGCCTGCAGGAGCGTCTGACGGTGCCTCTGCAGTCATTTCTGTCGCTGCCGGTGTTTCCGCTGCCGCAGAAGAACTTCCACATCCTGTCATAGCAAGCGAAAGTACTGCTGCTGCAATTATCGCTGCAACTCTTTTACAAACCTTCTGATTTCTTCTTTTCATAATCCATCCTCTCATTTCTGACAGATCATCTGTCATTAAATTTCATTTCTTAATGAGATAGATTGTAATATGATCGTTTGAAAACTTTTTGATGAGACTGTGAAAAAACAGGGGACGGGAGCTTAACCATAGCTTAAAAAGGCTGACCCTTAACGGATCAGCCTCCCAAAATCTTATGCATTTTCCGCTTCGGTACGTCTTACGACGTCCTCAGCTTTCCCGAAAAAACTTTTCACTTCCTTTGCTGCCACGCCGCTAAGTGCGATCAATGCCACGAGATTCGGCAGAGCCATAAGTCCGTTAACGATATCTGCGATCGTCCATACTGCACTAACAGTCATGTACGGTCCAAAGAATACACAAGCGATATAGATCCATCTATAGGACTTAACTATTTTCTGATTGTCATTTGTAAGATATTCCAGACATCTCTCGGAATAGTAGTCCCATCCAAGTATCGTCGTAAACGCGAAGAATACGAGGCAGATCATCAGGATAAACGCAGAAACCTGAGCCGGAAGAGGAAGTCCCTCCTGGAATGCCCGTGTGGTAACCGCTGCACCCTCAAGTCCCTGATTCCAGGAACCTGTTATAACAATACAAAGTCCTGTCATTGTACAGATGATAAGTGTATCTATTACAGTTCCAAGCATGGAAACAAGTCCCTGCTCTACAGGCTCATCAACCTTTGCTGCAGCTGCTGCGATAGGTGCTGAACCGATACCTGCTTCATTACTGAAGATACCTCGTGCGATACCCTTCTGCATAGCTATCATCATCGCGCCTAACGCACCACCGGAAACAGCACGAAGTCCGAAAGCACCGGTGATTATCTCAGAAAGAGCTCCCGGGATCTTTGTAACATTAAGGAGCAGGATAACGATACCACATACTACGTAAAGAATCGCCATAAACGGTACTACAACCTGTGCAACCTTTGATATTCTCTTAAGTCCTCCGATAAGTACCAGTGCTACGCAAGCTGTAAGGAGCAGACCTGAAATAACCACGCTCCATGAATACTCACGTCCAAAAAGACTTACTGCATTTACAGTCTCCGGATCAAAAAAGCCCTTTACGGCACTTGTAATACCATTTATCTGTGTAAAGGTTCCGATACCGAAAAGACCTACCATTACACCAAAGACCGCAAAAATCTTCGCAAGCCATGACCACTGCTTGCCCATTCCCTTTTCAATATAGTAAAAAGGGCCTCCGATGATATGACCATCCTCTGCAACTGAACGGAATTTGATCGCAAGCATACACTCAGTAAACTTGGTAGCAGTTCCTACAAGAGCTGCGATCCACATCCAGAACATTGCACCGGGGCCACCTGCTACGATAGCTGTAGCGACACCTACGATATTTCCTGTTCCGATCGTTGCAGACAGTGCTGTACAAAGAGCTGCAAAGCTGGAAACCTCTCCTGTTTCTCCACTCTGATCATTCTTAAACATTAATTTAAACGCCATCAGAAGCTTTGAAAATTGAAGTCCTCTCAATCGAATGGTGAGCATGAGACCTGTAAAAAGTATCAGAACGATAAGCGGCACGCCCCACACAAAGTCATCAACTGCGCCAAGGACATTATTAATAGTATCCAGCATTTTTTCATTCTCCTTATCAAACTTAGTTAACCAACGCATATATAGTCCGTACATAGCGGACAACTGTCCGTACACGTTGAACTAAGCAACATTTTACTTATGTAAAGCGATAAAGTCAAGTAAAAACATCAATGATCCAAAATAAGAAAAGCGCGGGCCTTATATTTCACAGGTCCGCGCTTTTTTACGGAAGCATCGTTTTTAATGTTTCTATAAATTTCTGCATTTCTTCATCAGTTCCGATGGAAATACGTAGATAATTTTTAAGTATTGGTTTATCAAAAAACCTTACAAAAATATCTTTTTCTTTAAGTCCTTCAAATACCTTCTTCATGGAGCCATCCCGCTCCAACACGGCCGGTGATGACGCAAAGATAAAATTCGTCATCGAATCGCGGAATGTAAATCCCAAAGCCTTCAGCTGCTCTTTTGTCCACTCACGGGTAGATATAACACGTGATGTTATATCTTTGAAGTACTCATCATCTTCGATCGCAGCTTTTCCCACAGCAAGTGCCGGCATATTCATGGTGTAGGAATTTACTGAAAACTTAACGTCATTCAGATACTTAATAGCCTTAGCATCACCAAATGCATATCCCACACGAAGTCCTGCAAGAGCTCTGGACTTCGACATTGTCCTGGTGATTATCACATTATCATACTTGGAAATAAGAGGGATCGCTGTCTCTCCGCCAAAGTCTATGTATGCTTCATCAACTATAACTATAGAGTCTGGATTTGCCTTAACTATCTTCTCAATAGTATCAAGACTCTCAAGCACTCCTGTAGGCGCATTTGGGTTAGCGATCACGATACCGCCGTTTTCCCGTCCAATATAGTCTTCCGGATCAAGGGAAAAGTCCTTCTTAAGCGGTATCTGTTCATAAGGTATCCTGTAGACATCCGCCCAGACATCGTAAAACGAATAGGTGATATCAGGAAAAATAACCGGCTTATCTCCCGCAAAAAATGTAAGGAAACACATGGACAGGACGTCATCTGAACCTACCCCTACAAAAACCTGATCATCCTTAAGCCCATAATACTTCGCGATCGAATGAACCAGTTCCGCGCATACAGGATCAGGGTAACGTCGTAATGCTTCTGCATCAAATTCATGCAGTACCTTTTCCACTGCCGGTGAAGGCGGATAAGGACACTCATTTGTATTGAGCTTTATCACCTTACGCTGAGGCTGCTCTCCCGGCGTATAAGGTACACATTTCCGGATGTTCTTTTCGTAACTCATTTTTATTCCTTTCAGCAAAGACCGTAATGTTCTGCAAGTCTCTTAAATCCCGGAAGGGAATTAACTATAG
>CAMVTN010000043.1 GCA_947170415.1 uncultured Lachnospiraceae bacterium
TGATTATCTGAAGCAGCTCTCTGCACTGTTCTGCTGTAACAGTTCCATCATCGTCGATAAGGAGCGGTGACAGATTGATAAGTCCTGTGGGAAGCACAAAATATCCTTTTGACTCAGTCTTTTGAGCAAGTGCCGGCAGGAATCCAGGATGTACTACTGACATTATTCCTGACGGAAGTCCCTTTATGGCAGGTACATATACTTTTGCCTTGATCTCAGGTATCTCAACATCCTCTTTGAAATAAGCCTTGAGTGCGGCCGGAAGATCTGTAATGATCGCTGAACCGATCTGCATCGGTCTGAAGAACTTTCCTCCAACAACTCTCATAAGCTCCTCACGGTTCACTTTCCAGCCTTCCATGATCTCGTCTGTTACATTGAAGCCTATCATTTCCTTGACGCCTTCATATTTTATCTGCGCAGTGAAAATAATGCACATATCGGCGATCCTGTAGAAAGGACGTCCCTTGAGCAGTTCTTCTACTCCTTCGTTTCGGATAAGGGCACACATAGGAGTTACTTCATCGCGGTTCTCCATGGCATACTTCTTTACTTCCTCAGCTTTCGGCATAGCTGCGAACTTTGCTGAGATCTGCTTATACGCCTGTGTCACTGCGTCATCCGGCTCTACATCTCTCTTATGCTGCTCTGCACAAAATCCCTCTGCAAAAAATTGCAGTCTGTAGAATCTATCCGCGCTGTCTGTTACTTCAGAGATAGGACCTGCGTTTAAGAGCAAGAGATCCGCCGGAACCATTTCCTTTAATCTCTCAAAAAAAATCTGTCGATAAACTTCGTAATGTAATTGCATTTCTATGTATCCCCTTTAGAAAAAAACTTGAACCAGAGGACTTTGATAACTGTTATTACTAACAATTTGCATCAAAAAAGAAGCCCTGGTTTTGTACACATTATTATACATTATCCAAGGCTTCTTTACAATGTATCTTACGCTCTGTTACTGTTCACTCGCTACGCTCTAACCTGTCCATTACCGCGTATTTCAAACTTATACGAGGTTAATGCTTCGAGTCCCATAGGTCCTCTTGCGTGGAATTTCTGGGTGCTGATACCTATTTCCGCACCGAATCCAAATTCAAAGCCGTCTGTGAATCTGGTGGATGCATTTACATATACGCATGCTGCATCGATTTCTCTCAAGAAACGGCCTGCATTTGCCTCATCCCCTGTGATGATGGCTTCTGAGTGATGCGTTGTATAGCGGTTTACATGAGCGATAGCTTCATCAAGTGTATCTACGATCTTTACCGATATTTCCGGACCGAGATATTCTTTTCCGTAATCTTCCTCTGTTGCAGGAACTACGTTACCTGCTTTGAGGATCTCCATACACTTCGGATCGCCGTGAAGTGTGATGCCTTTTTCAGAAAGCGCCTTATTTATCTCAGGCAGAGCTTTTTCTGCGGCATCCTTATGAATAACGAGAGATTCTGCTGCGTTGCAGACGCCCATTCGCTGGGTCTTTGCATTTACGATGATGTCAACCGCCATCTTTATATCAGCAGAAGCATCTACAAAAATATGACAGTTTCCGACACCAGTTTCTATTACAGGAACTTTACTGTTTTCTACTACGTTACGGATGAGTCCTGCACCGCCCCTGGGGATCAGAAGATCTACGTACTCACGCATCCGCATCAGCTCGTTTACAGATTCATGTGAAGTATCTTCGATAAGCTGTATCGCATCCTCGGGAAGACCTTCCTTTTTCAGAGCTTCACGAAGTACTTTTGTGATAGCCTTATTGGAATCAATGGCATCTGATCCGCCCCGAAGGATACAGGCATTTCCTGACTTAAAACAGAGTGCCGCTGCGTCAGCAGTTACATTGGGTCTTGATTCATAAATGATACCGATGACGCCAAAGGGTACTCTTCTCTTTTCTATCTTTAATCCGTTTGGTCTTTCAATAGTCTCGATAAGAGCGCCGATAGGATCAGGGAGATCAGCAACCTGATAAAGTCCCTCTGCCATACCCTCTATCTTTTTCTCAGTGAGCACCAGGCGGTCAAGCATGGCACTGCTTGTGCCCTTATCCTCTGCTCTCTTCATATCCAGAGCATTTGCAGCTATGATCTCTGCCGATCTTTCCGTCAGTGCCGCAGCCGCCGCGCGGAGTCCGCGATTTTTTTCCTCAGTACTCAGCACTGTCATTTTTACTGCCGCCGCTTTTGCCCGCTTTCCAAGTTCTGTCAGTCCTGTCATATCTTTCTCCCAATAAAACAAACATTTTTTGCTTCTTTGCGTCCATTATACAGGTTTAATCATGATTTGACATTGATATTTCTAGTGCTTTTTTATTAGAAAGATGTTTATAGGGTGACGGAGGAGGGGAGCTGTACATGATGCTGTCTTGCTCCGCGTCACGCAGCCATCTACGTAATAATAACAAAAAACGCATGCGAAATCCTCGCATGCGTCTTAAAAATCCTATTTTTTTCAGGCAGACCTGTAAGCCGGGTTCTGTATTAGATGATCATCTTTCTAGGACGTATGTTGCCATACGCCTCAAGCAACCTACCTGAAAGCAGATCGGGCAAATCTATTGCTTTCTGTTTGGTCTTGCTTCGGATAGGGCTTGCAATGCGTCCCCTGTTACCAGTTGACCGGTGGTCTCTTACACCACCATTTCGCTATGACCTGTGACGGCAAGCCGTCCATCGGCTACATGTTTTCTGTTGCGCTATCCCGTGGGTTACCCCAGCCGGCCGTTAGCCGGTATCCTGCCCTGCGAAGCCCGGACTTTCCTCCCGCGGATAAATCCGCCGGCGATCATCTGGCCTGCCTGAAATTTGATTTTACAACTATTGACTTATCAATGTCAACCTTATAATTCGTTCATCCAACCTCAAAGCAGCTTCCGCCTACAAATTCTCTGACAAGAGAGTTCTTCGGTAATCCTTCGGTACTGATTCCAAGGAAATACTGAAGGAATTTTAAGAGACGCAGTGCTTCGTGGTATCCCGGATCATCCGGTGTGATACTGAAAAGCAATGGTTCCGCAAACTGCTTTAATACGGACAGTTCATATATCAGAGCTGAGTTAAACATCGCATCTGCACCTTCCTGGAACGGGAAGATATTTTTTTCCTCACCTCGTCTGACACTTGCCCACATGCCAAGTGTTCTGGACGCAGAGGCACCACGCGTCCTGTAATCACGGACAAGTCTGCGGATCAGTCTGCCATCTGTAGTCGGGATACGATTATGTTCATCAATATTTAACGTAGTGAGGGCAGATATATATATCTTGTACTTACTCTCTCTCGGAAGAGAATATGAAAGCTTGTCATTAAGACCATGAATTCCCTCGATAACCAGGACATCCTCTTTGCCCATTTCAAGGAAATCACCCTTGTACTCACGCTCACCTGTGATGAAATTGTACTTCGGAAGTTCTACCCGATTTCCGTTCATAAGCTCATTCATGTGCTTATTAAAGATCTCGATATCCAGAGCCTCCAGACATTCGTAATCCTTTTTCCCGTCTGCATCAAGCGGGGTATTCTCTCTGTTTACGAAATAGTCGTCGAGTCCGATGGTGTGCGGCTTCATACCGTGAGCTGCGAGCTGGATCGCGAGTCGATGCGAAAACGTAGTCTTTCCGGATGAAGAAGGACCTGCTATCATGACAAATTTCTTTTTGTTTTTGATAATGTCTTCCGCAATCTCTACGATCTTGCTCTCCATCAGAGCTTCCTGCACGAGGATAAGTTCATTCATCCGACCCGCGCTGATAATGTCATTTAAGTCACCGACAGCCTCCACTCCCATGACTTCATTCCATCTGGTAGCTTCCATCATAGTGTTAAAAAGACGGGGCATTTCTTTTATCGGAGGAACCTTGAGTGGCTCAGCTCTCTCAGGCATCTGAATGATAAGTCCGTCTTTATAGTGGACCAGATCAAAGTACTTTAAGTATCCTGTTGACGGAACCATGAATCCATAATAATAATCCTTAAAATCATTTATGGAATACATGTTTACGGTAGAACTCATGCGGTAGTGGAAAAGTCTGCTCTTATCCAGCATCTTTGAATCAATGCAGAATTTTCTTATTTCTTCCATCGGATATGTCTTTTTATTTATAGGCATATCTTTATCGATGAGTTCCTGCATCCGGTTCTTTACCTTCTCTGTGAGCTCATCTGTCAGATCAAAATCTCCCTTTATAGAACAATAATATCCTGCTCCAATACTGAATTCTACCTTAAAGCGCTCCATCCGGTCTCCACCGACCACATCATAAAATGATTTTATAAGGAGCAGGCACATACTTCGCTTATATGCCTTATGTCCCGAAGGATCCGCCAAAGTCCTGAATTCCAGCTCCGAGCCGTCTTCAACCGTATGGAACAACTCACGTAGCTTATTATTCTCCATAGCAAGCACTATAGGATGATCATAGTTTTTCTGAAAATCCTCAGCCACTTTCATAAGTGTTGTTCCTTCAGGATACGAGTACTTCTCTCCACGATATGTTACAGTTACTTTATTATCCATACCGCTCCTCCTTATAACTTGTTATCGGATGTCAGCTTTACACTATTCTGAAAGGTACTTCTGCCGATTCCATACGTACAGCCATTTCCGGCATGTTCTTTGACAGGAATCTCTGCATATACTCTATAAATATCTTCTCTATACCATAATGTCCGGCATCTATGATCGAAAGGCCTTGCATATTGGCGTCCAGACCCTCATGATGGCTTATGTCTCCCGTAATAAAAACATCGGCATCATGCGCAAGTGCACTTGGTATCTCCGAACCGCCGGATCCCGGAAGGATAGCTACTGTTTCAACTTCGTCATCCGGATTTCCAAAAATCTTTACATGCTGGAGCTCAAATCTCTTTTTTACAAGTTCTGCACACTCAGAAAGAGACATTACACGCGGAAGAGAACCAACCTTTCCGAGTCCTTCTCTGACAAATTCTGTTTCGTGAGTAACTTCCAGAACTTCGCAATCTGTGAGTCCCAGGCGTTCTGCCGCAGCATCTGCCATGCATGCGATATCAAAATTGGTATGCAGTGCTATATAGGAAATGTCATTACGGATAAGTTCAAGCACACGACGGCCTGTAAAATCGTCGCCCGTTATCTTTTTCATAGGCTTAAAGATCATAGGGTGATGAGTTAAGAGCAGATCTGCGCCAAATGCTTCTGCATGCTCTATGACATCATCTGTGGCATCTACTGCTATATAGATACGTCTGATCTCTTTTTCAGGCCGTCCTACAAGCAGGCCGACATTGTCCCAGCTCTCTGCCAGAGATGCCGGTGCCAGTTCATAAAGCTGTTTCAGAACATCACTGCATTTCATAATAATGCAACGCTCCTTCCGCAATGGATTTTCTGTATTCTATTTCCTGTCTTCTTTTATCCGGAAGAGAATCCGACTTAAGTATACCGTCCGCGAGTTTACACTCTCTGATAAGAAGTTCTTTTAATACAGGATCGTTCTTATTTAACAGATCCAAGCCATAAGAATCTGCTATGTCCTGATCAAGTTCATTTCTGTAAGATGTCTCCTGTACACCGGGGACCACGCTTATCACAAAGTAAAATTTTCCTTCTTCCAGAACTATTCTTTCTTCCTCTATTTTATACCTATTTTCCCTAAGTTTCTTTCTAAATTCAGGAATTTCCGACTGAGGTGAAAGGATCCATTTTTTTATTTCTCCTTTTACAGCAGGAGGGCACTGCTCCATAATTCTGGTTACAAGTGCCCCTCCCATTCCCGCTATCACGACGGTATCCACATTGCCGGAAGGCATTTTCATGAGTCCGTCGGATTTCAGGAAATATATATCTTCATGTAAATTTTCTGCATCAGCGTGTTCTCTTGCACGATCCAAGGGACCGTCATTTATATCAAGGCACCATGAGGATGCGATCTTTTTATCCTGTAACAAAGAAATAGACAGATATCCATGGTCGCATCCTACATCAGCAAGCCTTGCTCCCGCAGGAACCATATCCGCTATGCAGGAAAGTCGTTTTGAAAGTTTTATCATATTAATCGAGATAATCCTTAAGCTTTCTGCTGCGGCTCGGGTGTCTGAGCTTTCTCAGAGCCTTTGCCTCGATCTGACGTATACGCTCACGAGTTACGTTGAACTCACGTCCGACCTCTTCAAGAGTACGTGCACGTCCATCGTCGAGACCAAAACGGAGACGAAGAACCTTCTGCTCACGGTCTGTAAGAGTTGCAAGTACTTCCTGCAGCTGCTCTTTAAGAAGAGTAAATGCAGCAGCGTCTGCAGGTACAGGAACCTGATCGTCCTGTATGAAATCACCAAGATGGCTATCTTCCTCTTCACCGATAGGTGTCTCAAGTGATACCGGCTCCTGAGAGATCTTGAGGATCTCACGTACACGGTCAACAGGCATATTCATCTCTTTTGCGATCTCGTCCGGGGTTGGTTCACGTCCAAGCTCCTGTAGTAACTGTCTGGAAACACGGATCAGTTTGTTGATAGTCTCAACCATATGTACCGGGATACGGATCGTACGTGCCTGATCAGCAATAGCTCTGGTTATAGCCTGGCGGATCCACCATGTTGCATATGTAGAGAACTTATAACCCTTAGTATAGTCAAACTTCTCAACAGCCTTGATAAGACCGAGATTTCCTTCCTGAATGAGATCAAGGAAGAGCATACCACGTCCAACGTATCTCTTTGCGATACTTACAACGAGTCGGAGATTTGCTTCCGCAAGTTTTTTCTTTGCTTCTTCCTTGGTCTCCTCATCGCCATTTTCCATCTGCTGGGCGAGCTCTACTTCTTCCTCTGCTGAAAGAAGCGGTACCTTACCGATTTCTTTCAGATACATACGTACAGGATCTTCTATAGATACGCTGTCAGGGACAGAGAGGTCGAGGTTCTCCATATCGGTATCGTCATCAGGATTATCCTCTTCTGTATCTTCTTCCTCATCCTCTGTCTCATCGATCTTCAGTATATCGATGTTATTCTGCTCAAGAGCCTCCAGGATCTTGTCGTACTGCTCTTCACCGACTTCCATGTTTCCAAAAAAATCAGTGATCTCATGATCCTCCAAAACACCACGTTTCTTCTTTCCGAGATCAACTAATTCCTTCAGTCTTGCTTCAAATTTCTCTAACGCTTTTTCGTCCATCTTGTACTCTGTTCTCCATTCTGAACTTGTAAATACAGTTACATCGGATTATAAGGAAATCCTGATCGTCTGCAGCTTTTCCATGATCTTTTTTTCCTGAACCGTGCGTTCTATGAGATCCGCACCACTGTTCATCCTGCTGAGACTTGTTCGCTTGATCCGGATAACGAGATCGGTCAGAGCCTTCTCTCTTTCAGAGACATTTAGTCCCTCATCAAGCTTGGTGTTGAATATTTCCGCTATTGCTTTCTGCTGCTCAGGTTCATCAAACATACTGATGATCGCAGCAGGTCTGAAATCATTATTTTCAAACTGCTGAAAAAGATTTTCCGCAGCAGTTCTGCTAAGTCCTTCTGAAAAATCTTCCGCAGATATATATGGCTTGACCGCGGTATAAACCGCCGGGTCATCCGTAATATACGTCAAAAGGAGTTTTTCCGCCTTTGTAAGTCCGTCTTCCGGCTTTTTCTCCTTGCGAGCTTTGTCTTTTACAACCGGCATCCTGTCAGTTACGCCACCGTTAACTGCAAATCCGTCTGCCGAAACACTCATGACTCTGGCCTGTTCAACCGCCCTCTTCAGTACATCCGAAGGTATCGCATACTCTGATGCAACTGCCTCTGTATAATTTGAACGTTCCAGCTCGTCATCGATAAGTGCCAGTCTTTTAGACATTGCCTGCTCAAATTTCGTCCGTCCGTCCGGCTTCCCTATGTCGTAATTTCTGCGCATCACATGCAGTTCAAAAAGTAAGCTGTCCTCTGCATTATCAATACGCTTCTGAAATTCTTCCGCACCGAGATTTTTTATAAATTCATCAGGATCCTTATATGGTTCCAGATGAATGATACTTGTCGTGATCCCGACTTTTTTCAAAATCGGTATCGCTCTCATTGCGGCTTTTACTCCGGCATTATCGGAATCATAGGTCAGACGCACATCATCTGTGTATTTCTTAAGTATCCTTGCATGATTTTCTGTAAATGCTGTTCCAAGTGAGGCAACCGCTTCTGTAAATCCTGCCTGATGCATGGAAATAACATCCATATAGCCTTCACACGCGATCATGTACCCTTTTCTGGCTTTTTTTGCGACATTTAATCCGTACAGATTTCTGCCTTTATCGAATATGGGAGTCTCCGGAGAGTTTAGATATTTCGGCTCACCATCACCCATTACACGACCGCCAAAACCTATTACACGGTTATTTACATCCATTATGGGAAACATGACTCTGTTCCAGAAACGATCTCTCATTCCACGTTTTTCGTCAATATGAACGAGCCCCGCTTTATTGATCTCCGATTCGGTATAGCCTTTTTCCTTAAGATACCTGCACACTGCGCTGCTCTTGCCTGCAAAGCCCAGTCCAAAGGAATGAAGAGTTTCTTTCGTAAGTCGGCGCTTACGAAAATATTCCATTCCGATCTGTCCTTCCGGACTCCTGAGCATCTTGTAGTAAAACGCAGCCGCATCTTTGGTAAGTGCTAACAGTCTTTCTCTTTCTCCGGCTCTTTTTCGGGCTTCTTCGCTCATTGACTCTTCGGGAAGCTGTACTCCTGCCCTGTCTGCCAGTGCCCTCAGCGCTTCCTGAAACGACATATTTTCATAATTCATGAGGAAGCTTATTACGTTTCCTCCGGCTCCGCATCCAAAGCAGTAGTATATCTGCTTGCTTGCCGATACCGAAAAGGAAGGCGACTTTTCATTATGAAAAGGACATAATCCAAAATAGTTTGCCCCTTTTTTTGTCAGATGCACATATTGTCCAATGACATCAACGATGTCATTCCGGGATCGCACCTCTTCAACTACTTCCTCCGGATAATACATCGTTTACTTCTCTTTCCACGGATTGGGTATAAACAATTCCTCATACAGATTGATCGCATATCGGTCAGTCATGGAAGAAATGTAATCAGCTGTAACACGTTCTGCCTTTTCACCTTCTTTAGCCATAATGTTCCGATATTCTTCCGGAAGCTTGTCCGGTCTGTTCAAATAGTATAAATACAGTGTTTCTACCAGATTTTCCGCTTTTCCTTCCTGGCTTTTTGCTGTTTTATTTGTATATACTTCATGGAACATCCATTTTCGTAAGGAAACCATTGCTTCATACACCGGATCACTCATCCAGATTTTTTCCTTATCTCTGCTGTTCTCAATGATGTCACAAATAAAACTGTTTAATCGTTCTCCCGTTGTTTCACCTATCACATCCGCGATCGATGATGGAACATGGTCATTTTTCAGAATACCTGCTCTTACGGCGTCATCCATGTCATGATGGATATACGCGATCTTATCTGAAAGGCGTACGACCTGCCCCTCTAAGGTTGCCGGTCTGCATTCCATACCATGATTCCTGATGCCATCCCGGACTTCCCAGGTAAGGTTTAGTCCTTTTCCGTTTTTTGCAAGAAGATCCACGACACGCACAGACTGCTCAGCATGAACGAACCCAAATGGGCAGACACGATTTAACGCACGCTCTCCGGCATGTCCGAAGGGCGTGTGGCCCAAGTCGTGACCTAACGCTATTGCCTCGGTCAGATCTTCATTTAGTCTGAGCGAACGGGAAATAGTGCGCGCGATCTGCGCAACTTCCAGAGTATGGGTCAATCGCGTCCTGTAATGATCGCCTTCCGGCGTGAGAAATACCTGGGTCTTATCTTTTAGGCGTCGAAATGCCTTACAATGAATGATCCTGTCTCGATCTCTTTGATATACAGGGCGCAGATCATCCTGCTCTTCAGGGCGAAGACGCCCTTTTGAATTCATGGATAATTGTGCTGCCGGACATAATAGTTGTTTTTCCCGGCTTTCAATTTCTTCTCTGATGGTCATCACATTTATATTATTCGCTGTTGCTGCTTAAAATCCTTTTTTATTTTTTAAAATTGTTTATAAGTCAAAAAATATACCTGCCATACAGCTTTATGAGCCAGCCCACTGTAAGCACCAGTGCCGACAAAATCGGTATCACCGCAAACGGCCACAGTACAACTTTCTCAAACGCTATTACTTTTGCATCACCGCAGCCGCGTCTGTAGGTAGCGTAGTCAGCTATATTAGATATCAGCAGCGCTATGTACGGATGCCAAAAAAAGAACGACGAGTTTTCCTGACCGCTGTATCTCAGCACTACGATCGCGATCTCTGCCAGCACAAATATCGCATAATACAGCGCTCTGTATTCCGGTCTTTTCTTCGATACAAGTCCCAAAAACAGCGATGCAATTATTCCCTCTCCCAGTGCAGCGCCCCAGTCAAACATCACTTCGTCCTCCTTTCTCTAATGTTAGAAACAGGGCCCGCCTCTTTCGTGACGAACCCTGTAAAATATCTGATCAATAAATGATCCGATTATGGAATTACTTTCCCTGAGCTGCTGCAGCTGCCTTAGCAACCTCTGCTGCGTAGTCCTCTTCTTCCTTCTCCATACCTTCACCGGTCTCGAAACGAACTACGTTCTTGATAACAACCTTTGCGCCGTTTGCCTTAGCAACCTCGTCGATGTACTTCTGTACAGACTGCTTTCCGTCCTCAGCCTTAACGTATGCCTGATCTGTAAGGCAGATCTCCTTGTACTGCTTGGAAACACGACCCTGAACAAGTCCAGAGAAGATCTTGTTCTCCATGATAGCAGCCTTGTCTGCGATAGCAAGCTCAGCAAGCTTTGCAGCTGCTTCCTTTGAAAGGAAGTTGAAGAGATAGTTCATGTTGCTCTTCTTCTCTTCGTAGATAGCGATATCTTCATCGCTCCAAAGCTTCTCGCTTACAGCCTTATCGATGAGACTGTTAAGGATCGGCTTCGGAAGAGAAGCAGGATCATTAAGAGCGCTGTCTACTGTAAGAGACTTAAGGTGAGCCTTCTCCTCATCAGAGATATCGCTCTCGCTGATGTACTGAGGATTCATAGCTGCTACCTGCATAGCAACGTTCTTACCCATCTCCTTGATAGCATCGTTAACAACATCTGTCTCAACGTCAACGATAACACCGATCTTTCCGCCTGCATGTACGTATGCAGCAACGAAACCGTTCTGCTCCTCAAGCTGAGCGAAACGACGGATCTTGATGTTCTCTCTGATCTTCTGACCAACCTGGATAGCAACCTCATCAGCTACTGTCTCAGAAGGATCCTTAATCCACTTCTCAGCAAGAAGTCCATCAACATCTGCAGCATCAGAAGCAAGTGCCTGAGCTGCTACGTTGCCTACGAACTCCTTGAATGCATCAGAACCAGCTGCGAAGTCTGTCTCACAGTTAACTTCTACAACTGCAGCCTTCTTTCCATCCTCAGATACTGCTGTAACAGAAAGACCCTCTACTGCTGTACGTCCAGCCTTCTTCTGAGCACCTGCAAGACCCTTCTCACGAAGGAACTCAACTGCCTTGTCCATATCGCCGTCTGTCTCGTTAAGAGCCTTCTTGCAGTCCATCATTCCTGCGCCGGTCATTTCTCTAAGCTCTTTTACCTGCTTTGCTGTGATAGCCATTTTCAACGTCTCCTTATGTTTGTAATTAAAAAATGGAGGACAGGGTCTCGCAACGCCCGTCCCCCTGTTATTTTTTACAGATTAAATAATAGGATTACTCTGCATCAGCTGCAGCAGACTCAGCTTCCTCAGGAGTAGCTGCTGTCTGACCCTGGTTAGCCTCGATAACTGCATCAGCCATCTTGGAAACGATAAGCTTTACAGCTCTGATAGCATCATCGTTACCAGGAATTACATAATCAAGCTCTTCAGGATCGCAGTTTGTATCAGCGATACCGATAAGAGTGATTCCAAGTGCATGAGCCTCCTGAACGCAAATGTGCTCCTTCTTAGGGTCTACAACAAAGATTGCATCCGGGATCTTCTTCATGTTCTTGATACCGCCAAGGTTCTTCTCGAGCTTATCCCACTCCTTCTGAAGAAGTGCAACTTCCTTCTTAGGAAGAACATCGAATGTTCCATCCTGAGACATAGCCTCGATCTCCTTGAGCTTCTTGATTCTGGACTGGATGGTCTTGAAGTTTGTAAGCATACCACCAAGCCATCTCTCATTTACATAGTACATTCCGCAACGCTCAGCCTCAGCCTTGATAGCGTCCTGTGCCTGCTTCTTTGTACCAACGAAAAGAATTGTGCCGCCGTCAGCAACGATATCGCCTACTGCATTGTAAGCCTCATCAACCTTACCTACAGACTTCTGCAGATCGATGATGTAGATACCGTTTCTCTCTGTGTAGATGTACGGAGCCATCTTAGGGTTCCATCTTCTTGTCTGGTGTCCGAAGTGTACACCTGCCTCAAGCAGCTGCTTCATAGAAATTACGCTCATTTGATTACCTCCTGCGGTTTAAGCGTTGATACCCTTCGTTTCCACGGGTTCTCGCTGTCGCGTCACCGTCCGTGGACCCGGATATCTGTTTATTTGTTCTGACTGTGTGTCTTTCACACAGACCAAGACAGTTTAACATATATATTTTTCATAAGCAAGAAAATATTGCTTGTTTTATATCATTTTTATTCCGTTGCCGAAGTAATTATCCTGGCGATTTCTTCCGGAGAGGCTCCTGTAGGGATCCGGTGCTCTCCAACGACCAGTTTTCTGTCATATCCGTTTGCACATAAATATTTATCATAAGAATCTGCATCCGTGATAAGACCGGACGAGGCCAGTGCTCTGGCAACTGCTGTGGAGCTTGATCCGTTAGCGATAGTTATAGTTGTAAAGGATCCTGTCGACTTAACGTTCTCAGCTCCATCAGATGCCGCATCTTCTGCCGCATCCGACAAGAGTTCGGATTTTGTCTTTCCCAGGTCTTTTCTGGAGCTGTCCTTATTCTCAGACAGAGCTTTCATACCTTCCTCGTCTTCTCCGTCATCTTCCTGCTCCTCTGTTTCCGATGCATCTTCCCCGGTGATCTCATTCTGGGACGCCTTTGAGTTTTCAGCTCCGTGCATGGCAAGATTCTTGGCATCGGTAAGGAGAAGATCATCTTCTCTGACCATTCCAAGCTGTTCCGCACGCTTCATGACCTCTGCATCAGACATCTGAGTTTTTTGTGATCCGGCGGTAATAGAGAGAATGATCGCCGTAACCAGCATGCCTATGCCGATTCCTCTCATATAATATCTAAGCTTCATGCCAGATCCTCCTGATCAGATTCATAGAGATCAATTATCAGATTGACTTCTCCCACACCCATTCCAAGACTCTTGGCAATCTCGACATTGGTTATCCCATCTCTGTGCATGGCACGTACTTTTTCATTGCGGTTTACAATCGGAGATTCTTCCCTCTCCTCTGCTGCCTTTTCCGCTGCACTCTCAACCTGCACTGTCTCTGCAGGTGCTGCCGTCATTTCCTGTTCTTTTGGAGCATTCGGATTTTCATCGATGTCAACTTCATGCTCTGTCACACCTATGATCTTTTCTCCCAGATCTTCCGGTATTACTGTTTCCGGCTTTTTCTGTATCGGAGCTGCTGCAATAGATGCACTCTTACGCAGTGCTTCTGCCTGCATCTCTGTTTTTACGGGAGCCGCCTGTGCCGGTGCTGCTGCAGTTGATGCAACTTTTCCACGAAGGCGATCCATTCCGGAAACTCTGGCGAGATTTACCTGCTGTCCCTGCGGAACGGCATTACTTTGAGGCGCAGAGCTTTTCTGCACCCGACTCACACTGTCCGCCTTACGGATCGTATTTTTCAGATCTGCAGACTTATGATCCAGCATGTCATAAAGGAACATGACTTCCTTATGATTTTTCTCAATGTCATCCATGACTACCTTTGAATAGTCATTTACTGCCATGATCTTCTCATTGGAAATACGTTCCAGTTCACGCTTTGTGTCTTCCTCAGCCTGTTCTCTGGTCTCGTCCACGATCTCGCGGATCCTGTTTCTTATCTCATCTTCTCTGTCTCTGATTATCCGGTCTACCTTTTCCTCGGCTTTTCTGCTGTCCTCACCCTTACCTGCAACAGACTCCGGAATAACAAAACTCAATGCAAAAATCAGTGCTCCCCCAAGGAGGAGCACAATCCCTATCGCTGTCATATTTGAATGTCAAACCCACCTTCTCTGCTTTTTTTGATGACTCTTCCGTCCTGAGACTTTTTCTTCCTGTTTTTGCCGCCGTCACCGGTATATTCATTGTCGCCCTTATCGGACGCATTGAATTTACGCTGCTCATTATTGACATCATCACCTTTGCGAACGCGCTCCAGGTTTTCTTCGGCTTTCTGCTCAACTTCCTTAAACGCGTTTCCCTGCATGATGTTGCCCTTATTGTCATCGTGGGCTTTTATTGCAGAAATATCCTGCGATGCACTGATGGTTCCGTTAAGAAAGACTGGATTGATCGACATAACAACATCCCTTTCCCCTACTTCGGAGCCATTTTTACATCTGCACCCTGCTTCACAAATCTGCAATGCTGATACGGTGCTTTTAGTACCAGCGGTGAATCCGCTATTACAAGTTTGGTTCCTGCATAGGCACGATCCGATACTTCTACGACCGCATCTGTTGCTTCTTTCAAAGCTTCCTTAAGCGCCTCGATCTCGGTATTATTTTCACCAAGCTGTTTCTGCGCTGACACGAAATTACCTGAAAGAACTCTTGCCTGCTCCACTTTTTCGGGACTGAATTTTTCTCCGCTTGCCAGTTTCTGCTTAAACGCTGTGAGAACCGGCATTATCCTCTTGATAGTCTGGTTCAGCTCTTCATTTTGTTTCATGAGAGCTACGAGTCTTGCCTTTTTGGTAGGATCCGTTCCGACTTCAAGCACCGTATCGCTTCCCATATCAGATCCGATCACCTTTGCCGTGATCTTTTTTCCGGCTCTGACATGGCTTCCGGATATCAGTCCTTTCTTGCCTTCTACCGTGACGTTCGTCTTCGCGGTAACATCACTGTTCAGTATAATTTCTGCCTGAACATAATTACCGGCTTCTACATGGGCATTTTCTACATATTTAACAATAACATTGGTCCCGGCCTTTACCAGACCGCGTCCCATACCGTTAACGCCCTTTGCTACAGTGATCTGTCCATCTGCTATAACAGTAGCACCCTCTACTACACCGCGAACCTCAATATCTCCGCTGGCGTGTACAGAGAAACCGGAAGTAACGTTTCCCTTGATCAGAAGATTCCCTTCATAATTATCGATGTTTCCGGTAGATGTGTCAATATTTTCCAGTTCCAAAACACCTGATACGAAAACAGTTTCTTCTGTAAGGTTAACGTGTCCGTCAATATCGCATATGAGTGTCAGTCCATCTTCAGATACGTGCATATTTTTGCCGTATTTAAACTGAACTTTTTTCACTTCTCTGGGCTGTAGTGCTTCGCCCATTACATTTACACCGGGCTTGCCCAGGATCTCTTTTTTGAGCTTGGCAAGCTCCTGCCCCTTTGTACAGGCGCAGATCGTATTCAGATGATAAAAATCTACCGTTCCGTCTTCTTTTAGAGTAGGCTTTGTGGAAAGATCAGTATTAAACAGATAAGTGATCTCACCATCCACGCCTTCTACCGGCGGTTTGCCCTTTGCCAGGACATAATCCTTGCAATAATCACGGTCCGATGCGAATTTATCAAATGCTCCCGGTATTATTTCCGCACGTATCCCGAGTGCCTTCATGTCTCCGATCACTTCTTTTTCGTCTACAAGTGATCCACCTTCACTCGGAGCATAGAAACGGCACAGTACAGTCATCTTATCTTCACTCAGACGTACTGCCGTTTCCTCATTTACACGGAAATAAGCCTTCTGGTTCAGTTCAATTTTCTTGTGTTGTTTAGAATCAACTGCACTGCGAAGGCTCACCAGATTATATTCAATTTTTTTATTATCCAGATAGGACTGTACCTCCTTAAAGTTGAGGGCTTCTCCCTCTCCTTCAGGAGGAAACAGTTCCAGTCCGGTACTGTTATCTCCGATCACCAATCGAAAATAACCATTTTTGTCCCCCATGATATTCCCCTCTCCGGTTCTTTAAACCTGATCCGTGAGCAGTCCTAGGTATTTACCAAGTTTCTGCTTCATCTTCTGAAGGGCTCTGACATGAAGCTGGGAAACACGTGATTCTGACACTTCGAGGACATTACTTATCTCTTTCAGAGTTAATTCTTCATAATAGTAAAGTAAGATTACTTTTCTTTCCTTCTCTGTCAGAAGTTCAAGTGAATCAGCCAGAGTCTTCTTCAATTCGTCTTTTTCAACCGAATCTTCGGGACCAAGGACCTTTACCTGAGATACTTCTTTTACAGGCGCTTCGGTTCCCTGCTCGATAAACTCATTCAGGGATACCACATTGGTCACTGCCATCTGAGCCTGCCAGTCAGCATACTCATTTTCTGATATACCGAGATGTCCGGCGATCTGGGCACTGGAAGCGCTTTTTCCGGATTTTGCTTCCACTTCCTTGATCGCGAGATCGATCTTTTTCTGTCTCTGCCGTATCGTCCTCGGTATCCAGTCCATCTTTCGTATCTGATCCAGGATAGCCCCTCGGATTCTTAGGGATGCATAAGTCTCAAACTTTACATCCTTTGAAATATCAAATTTGTCTATGGCATCGATAAGACCGAATACCCCATACCCTACGAGGTCGTCATACTCTACATTGTATCCGAGATACATGCTGAGCCGGCCTGCCACAACCTTTACGAGCGGTGCATACTCCACGATGATCTTTTCTCTCGAATCCGGTGAACCGGTTCTGGAATACTCATCCCAGAGCTTCTTTCTTGCCTCTTCATCCATATCTGATACTTTCCCTCACGTTTTCAGATTTGGCTCTGTCCCCCACGGCTTATGCCGTCAAAGCCAAACGTTTACCCTTTATCAGCCTGTTGTTCCTGCCCGGTCTCCATTTTGTCCTGTTCCTGAACACTCTCAAGCACTTCCTGTGAGATTTCTTTGATGACTATCTTGTCTAAGATCATCTTGGCTATCCCGCCAATGATCCAGCAGACAAACAGTGCGATCAACACCCTGCTTAAGAACGTGATCGGATCCATGTGACCGATAAAACCCATGATTGCAGTCGCAAGCCCTCCGATAAGCATGACGATTGCCGGTATCGTCTTTGTCTTCAGATGCTTTTCTTCCGGGGCAATCGGGAACGCGTCATCCTCCAGCGGCGCACCGGAGATGTCTCCCATCCCTTCAGGAGCATTTTCTGCTCCGTCCTGCAAAGGCTCCGTCCTGTTATCATCCTCATTACTCATATAGTTTTCACCGGTTTTCCGACCGCCTTGATGACAAAATCTCCGCTTTCAGGGAAAAATTCAACCGTTCGTCCGAAATTTAATCCGGTATCCTGTGCAAGTATCGGTATCCTTAATTCGGCAAGTACC
>CAMVTN010000044.1 GCA_947170415.1 uncultured Lachnospiraceae bacterium
GGGATTTAACGGATACACTGTCCGAATCGCTCCGCGAGCCCGTACTGAGGGCGAGCGGCTAGCGAGTCGTGACCGGGATTCGGAAAATCCCGCCGAGCTCCCGAACGGTCAACTTTCACCTGGTGGCGTCACTATTAGCCAGAAACAGTAAAAGAGCCACCACACAAAAGTGTGATGACTCTCAAAGACTCATATATTATGCAATTTCAACAAGACATTCTGAAACCTTACAGCGGCCACTTTATATCTCCATTAAAGCTATCATCATCGTCCTCATCATCGACAACCTGCTCATCTCCGGCATTATCATCTGCAACAGTCTCGAAACCAGACTCTGCATCTTCCTTTTTAGCAGGCTCAGCCACTATCGCAGCAGCGCTATTCAGAGCATCTGTAGAACCGGCTGCAGGTATCAGGCTGTCATCGATCTTTAGATCGATCTGCTGACCTGGTTCAGCGTAGCTTCTGGACGCTCTCTCGTAAACATTCTGAGCCTTTTCCATAACCTGCTGCTCAGAGTTCTCATGAACCTCCGGCCTTTCGCTACGCTCATTATCAGAAGACTCAACCGGATCCTGTGAAATATCCGTCTTCAGATCATCGCCTGTCATAATGGACTTGATAGAAGACTTCTGCTCCTCCACAGGCTCAGGAAGACCCTTTTCCTTGCGGTAGATCTTCATAAATTCCTTACCTGTGATGGTCTCCTCACGGATCAGGTGCTCTGCAAGCTTATCCAGCAGATCACGATTCTCAATAAGCAGACTCTTTGCCTGCTCGTAAGACTCCTTGAGGAGATTCATAACTTCCTGATCAATACCGGCAGCAGTCTCATCTGCACAGTTCAGAACAGTTCTGCCCTCAAGGTAACGGTCCTCTACAGATGCGAGACCCATAAGGCCAAACTTCTTACTCATACCATACTGAGTAACCATCGCACGAGCAATCTTTGTAGCCTTCTCGATATCATTAGAAGCACCTGTTGTCACAGAATCAAAAACTATCTCCTCTGCCGCACGACCCGCAAGAGTTGTAACAAGCATGGATCTAAGTTCTGCTTCGCTGTTAAGATACTTCTCTTCCTCAGGAACCTGCATTACATAACCGAGTGCACCCATAGTTCTCGGAACGATCGTGATCTTCTGAACGGGTTCGCTGTTTTTCTGCAAAGCTGATGTCAGTGCGTGTCCGATCTCATGATAGGATACGATACGACGTTCTTCCTTAGAAAGAATACGATCCTTTTTCTCCTTACCCACAAGCACGATCTCGACTGCATTCATGAGATCTTTCTGAGAAACAAATTCTCTGCCGGACTTAACTGCATTGATAGCAGCCTCATTAACCATGTTTGCGAGATCAGAACCAACCGCACCGCTTGTAGCCAGGGCAACTTCATTAAGATCTACAGTTTCATCGAGCTTTACATTCTTTGCATGTACCTTAAGGGTATCAACTCTGCCCTTAAGATCAGGCTTATCTACGATAACACGGCGGTCAAAACGACCCGGACGGAGAAGCGCCTTATCAAGTGTCTCCGGTCTGTTTGTAGCACCGAGGATCAAAATACCCTTTGATGAATCAAAACCGTCCATCTCAGACAGAAGCTGGTTCAGTGTCTGCTCACGTTCATCATTTCCGCCGTAACGTGAATCACGGCTCTTACCGATAGCATCTATCTCATCAATAAAAATGATACACGGTGCATTTTTCTCAGCTTCTCTGAAAAGATCACGCACACGGGAAGCACCCACACCTACGAACATTTCTACAAAGTCAGAACCTGCAAGTGAGAAAAACGGAACATGTGCCTCACCGGCAACTGCTTTTGCCAGAAGCGTCTTACCGGTTCCGGGAGGTCCTACGAGAAGCGCACCCTTAGGCAGTCTCGCACCGATCTTTACATATTTACCCGGATTATGAAGGAAATCAACCACTTCCTGCAGCGACTCCTTAGCTTCCTCCTGTCCGGCAACATCCTTAAAAGTAACACCGGTCTCCTTCTGTACATAGACCTTTGCATTGCTGCGTCCGACTCCCATCATGCCGCCGCTGCCGCCGATACGACGCATCAGCATCCATGTAAGACCACATACCAGAATGATCGGCAGGATATAACTGATAAATCCTGAAAGCATTGCTCCCGATCTGTCAGGAACATTTCCTCTAAAATCAATTCCCGCTTCCTCAAGTATCCTCGGAAGTTCCGGATCATTCACATATCCGGTGTAATAGGTCATCTCCAGACCGACACTTGACGTAGCATTCTTAGGAGTGATCTCGATCCTGTCGGCCTCCATCTTTACCTTAACGATCTCATTCGCTGAGATCATCTGCAAAAACTTGCTGTAACTAATTTCTTCTGTAGAGTTCTTAGTCACAAAATTGGACATAAGAGTCATACAAAAAAGTGTCACCAGCGTCGCCAGTACCATTGCCATCAATGTCTGTCTGTTCTTTTTGTTGTTTGGTCCCTGACCGTTATTTCCCTGATTATTGTTGTTTTCATTCATGTATGTATAAATGCCTCTTCTTCCTTATATTTTCCCACACATCCACACGATCGACATAAGACACATAACATTTATTTCTAAGCATCGTACAAAAATATGTCAAAAATGGACGCGTACAAGTTGCATACACGTCCATTATAAAATCCATTATGTTAAAAGTAAAATTAAATTTCGCTTAATTGTGCGCAATTAATTCATTAGTCTTCATACCCATTCGGGTTGTTCTTCTGGAAGTTCCATGCATCGCGGCACATATCCTCGATATCGAGTTCTGCCTTCCATCCAAGTTCCTTCTCAGCCTTCTCAGGACTGCAGTAGCAGGTAGCGATATCACCTGCACGACGAGGCTTGATGGAGTACGGGATCTTAATATCATTAACCTTCTCAAAAGCCTTCACGATATCAAGAACAGAATATCCATGACCTGTACCAAGGTTGCAGATAAATGCGCCAGGTTTTGTTCTCAGCTTATCAATCGCCTTAACATGAGCCTTTGCAAGATCAACAACGTGGAGATAATCTCTTACGCCTGTTCCGTCCGGTGTATCGTAATCATCACCGAATACTCCAAGTTCAGGACGCTTTCCAACAGCAACCTGTGTAATATACGGCATCAGGTTGTTCGGGATACCGTTCGGATTCTCACCGATTCTGCCGGACTGATGAGCTCCTATCGGGTTGAAGTAACGAAGGATGACCATGTTCCAATCCGGATCAGCCTTCTGCATATCGAGGAGGATCTGCTCCAGCATCCACTTTGTCCATCCATAAGGATTTGTGCATGTTCCCTTCGGGCACTCCTCTGTGATTGGGATGATCGCCGGATCACCATAAACAGTTGCAGAAGAAGAAAATACAAAGTTCTTCGCACCATGCTTTCTCATCACATCGAGAAGAGTAAGTGTTCCGCCAATGTTGTTATTGTAGTATTCCCACGGTTTCTCAACAGACTCACCAACAGCCTTAAGAGAAGCAAAATTTATTACTTCATGGATATCGTTCTCTGAAAAGATCTTCTCAAGGTCATCACGATTTGAAATATCCGCATCATACCACTTGACCTTCTTACCTGTGAGCTCTTCAACTCTGTCCAGAGCCTTCGGTGAAGAATTAGAGAAATTATCCATAACAATAGCGTCATAGCCACCATTTAAGAGCTCAACAAGAGTATGGGAGCCAATGTATCCGGCACCACCTGTCAGTAATATAGACATAATTTTTTCCCTCCTCTGTCCGACGCATCAAATACGCGGACTAAAAACTACCAAAGCCTTTCAGGATAAACACCTGCATCCTTTAATTTCTGGATGGAAGCTGTAACAACGGGCTTATCCTCTTTATATGTAACGCCAAACCATCTGTCAGATGAATGAAGGACCTCAGCTGTAGCCTTTCCCTCACGGATCAGGCTATCGATCACTCCCGGAAGATAGCACTCGGCTTTGAGCGGATTTGCATTATTCTGAAGATCTGATAAAAACTCCGAAAATGCCTTTTTAAGTTCCGGAAGGACAGATGTTCCAAATCCCCAGAAATTCATGGAGACAGGCTCATTGCCGGTAAGAGACACCCATGTCTCTCCGTCATCCTCCGTAAACTTAGCCGCATCGCCATCCTTCTCGATATGGGTCCGCTCCGTTACGGTATCCAGGAATCCACCCTCTGTAAGACTGCAGATTCCGCGAGAAACATAGCCATTCTCAGTCAAAGTGTTCTTAAGTACAAATCCAACCATGGCATAGCGATATTTTTCATCATCTTTCGCATTTACCAGGAAATCATACATCTTTGAAAAAGCTTCTCTACCATAGAAATCATCTGCGTTAATAACAGCAAATGGCTCATTTAAGAGATCAGAGGCCGAAAGAACCGCCTGTGCTGTTCCCCATGGCTTAACCCTGCCCTCCGGAACTGTAAAGCCTTCCGGAATAGCATCAAGTTTCTGAAAAGCGTACTCTACAGGAATATACTCAGCTACGCGATCACCGACCGCTTCCTGAAAATCTTTCAGATTCTCTTCCTTTATTACAAAGATAACCTTTCCGAAACCGGACTTCCAGGCATCATAGATGGAAAAATCGATAATCTTATTTCCCTGTGCATCTACAGGATCGATCTGTTTAAGGCCACCGTAGCGAGAACCCATTCCCGCTGCCATTATGACCAATGCAGGCTTTTGCTGTTTCATATTATATTAGTCCTTTCCCACTCTCTCAATAAACTATTGTTGCCAGCTCATGGAATTATGTTGCATCCCGGCGTTTTCACATTAGTTAGAACCCCTGATATAAAATCGTAGTCTTTGTGCCCATGAATATCGCAAACAACACGATAGCAAGTTCCAGCGACAGCCATAGAAGCCTCACAGGAACCGGTAAACGATCAAACAATTTCATCATACATCAAATCCCTTTAAAATGATACCGCACACATCATATCCTACAAAGCTGAAAGAGGCAGAAATATAGGCCCAGGTCGCGCAATTCTCAACAACGCGTACCCATTTCTTTGCCTGAAATTCCTTAAATCCCTTCTTGCCAAGTTTCTTTTTCATATGACTGGTTCTGAGAGTAGAGATAACGATCCCAAGTCCCTGCAGCAGACCGTAAACCACATAGTTAAAGTTTGTTCCATGCCAGATACCGGCGATCAGGAATGTGATAAACAGTGCCACGCACTGTCCTGCAAAGATCTTCTTTCTAAAAGCTCCGCTTATCAGTACTTTGATAACAGGACTATAAATATAATCCCTTATCCATTCAGAAAGTGTAATGTGATGTCTGTTCCAGAATTCCACCAGTGATACTGCAAAATACGGCTGATTAAAGTTTTCCCTGAGAGTCATACCGCTAAGATGCGCTCCTCCTGCAACCACATCACAGTAGCCTGAGAAATTAAAGTAGATATAAAAGGAATTAAAAAACGCAAAAAGGATAAACTCCGTAAAAAGACTGAAAAATCCCGCTCCTGTGCTAAAACGCTGGAACCAGTAGCCAGCCCATACTGACAAGACCGCTGAGATCACATATACCTTTAAGTAACCAAACAGGATCCTGTGGAAATCATGAAGTATCGTATCTCCTGTCATTTCCGGCTTTGTTTCATCATAGAAATCCGTCACAAACTCCTCATAACGAAGTATCGGTCCTGCCATGACCGTATAGAAATTCAGTATATAGTTCAGATAATCAACAAGAGTTATCCTGATCCCGGTTTCCTTAAGATATCCATACTGCATGGTAAAATCGATCTCCCTGAAAAGGAAATACGACAATCCCAAAAGTTTTACAGCGTTACTGTACGGCAGGATCTTAAAAAGCGGAACCCATTCATAATGCATGAGATATGCAAAAACAGCCACCATTAAGAGATAAAAGCTATTCCTCAGGATTCGCGGCAGCGCACCTGCTGTATCCTCTGAGGCCCTTTGAAGCAACTGTGCCATGAAATACGGAACCAGTATCCACAGCGCTCCGATAAGCAGCGCCGGAAGCGATTTAAGGCAAAGAAGAAATACTGCTATATTAATGATCAGGAACAGTCCTGTACGATATTTTTTTCCGATCCTCATAATGATCGGAGTTATAAATAAAAGTACTGCAAAAAACAGACTTCCTATCGAAAAATTAAGCATTTCCTGTCTTTCTGTCTATGAGCTTAATAAACTCTCCAACATTTTTTAACTTCATAACTTCTACTGTCGAAAATTTGCACTTAAATGCCTCTTCAACCGCTACGATAAGCTGAACATGTGTGAGTGAATCCCATGCATCAATATCATCAGCTGTCATCTCATCCGTGAGTTCGATCTCTTCATCATCAAAAACCTCACGAAAAACCTGCTCTAACTTTATTTTTGTATCCATACTTCTCCCTTCGGATCTACTGAAAGATCATAAATATATCTTACCCTGTCTCCGTCTGTCTCCACCTCGGTAAAGCCAAAGGATGGCAGGAGCTTTTCTACCATGCTGTTCTTTTTACTCTTTATGTATTCACCGACCAGTTTCTTTGCTCCCATCTTTCGGGCTTCTTCTATAACTGAACGGAAGGCATAGAGTTCCACCGATCTCTTAAGGACACGGCAAGACATACACCAGTTTTCAATAAAACATTCATCCTGCTCACAGCCATTATCTTCATTCGGTGCAGAAAGAATGATGCATGAAATGATACCGAATTGAGTAAACTTATCGGATAAAGACACATATATGCATCTCTTTTTATCATCTTCCAGCATCTCACGTATCTGACTGTCCGAATAACGCTGTGTTCTTAAATTAAACTGATTCGATTTATTGGTAAGCTGTGAAAAACGTTCAACCTCATCTTCACCGACAAGGCCTGTAACTCCCTTCATTTCAAGGGCTTTCAGGTACTCTGTGTAATCGACAAAAGAGGCTTGCATCTCTTCACGTTTCGCATTCTCCACGTAGGAATCAGAACGTGCCATATCTTCTTTTGTAATCTGCGCCCATTCAAAAGGAGATGCCTCGTTAAGTGCTCTCACATAGTTTTCTGCTTCGTTCGGCACATCAATGACGCACACCTCAGGACAGAATTTACGAATTATCTCACGTTCAGCCGGATTATCATCAAAGAAAACCAGCGAGTCCATTCCGATATTCAGCTTCTTTGCGATATAGACCATATTACTCGCCTTATCCTGCCAGTTAGCGACAAAACAGGCAATGTCCGACAGCTTCAGCACCATATCCGGATTCTTTTCAAAAGGTTCTTTTGCTATATCCAGATCATTTTTTGAATTAACCGCAAGGATAACACCACGTCTTTTTAACGAAAGTACATAAGACTGGTAAGCCCTATATGCTTCACCGAGCGGATTGTGCGGATCGATCTCGATACCCATCGGACCGTCATCTCCAACGACACCACCCCAAAGCGTATTATCAAGGTCAAGCACAAGACACTTACGTACCACTCCCACCGATGGAAGGATCATCTTTGTCACTTCATCCGCAACAGGTCCGAGGTAATCAAGTCCAAATCCCTGTTTGGTCAGATAATAATTTCCCTCATCAAACCAGTTCATTTTTCCATACAGTGATGACAGGTACTCCATATCTATAATACGAACATTCTTTGGATGATCTTTCGTCATCGAGAGATTAAGTTCTCTATAAAGTGATAAAGATGAATGCTCATAATCACACTCAAGAGTTCCAAAGGGTCTTTCCATAGGAACTGCAAAATTTGAATTAAGGATCGTTACACCGGGGATCTTGTCGAGGTGAGCCCAGATGCTCTTTAGATATGCTTTTTCTGTATCCAGATCTTCTTTAGAAATAAGCTGAACATCATTGTAGCGCATGAAAACTACGACAAAATCCGGCTTAAACTGATACAGCGGGGAGTTTTCATCCAAAACATCCATGTTGATCCCGCCATATTCGCCTTCATATATTTCCGCATTGATCCCTGCTCTGTCCAGAAATAATCTGAATACCTTTACAAAATGCTGGATAGAATATGATCCAATGACCGCAACTCTGATCTTTGGCGCGTTTTTTGACAAAACCGAATATTGCTCCGGATCTTTCTGCAGACGATTTGCTGCTTTTAGAAGTTTCGATATAGATGCCTGACGAAGATTTTCCAAAATATCTGCCTCTTCTTTCTATTTTTTCTTTTTGCTCCACACACGCCTGATCATCTGATTAAGATCCATATTCATCCTCCTTGTATATCGGAGAGATGCTTTATATGACAGGTGAGCTCCATCTATAAATTCCTGTTCCGAAAACTGATCTCTGTAATCAAGACAAGTGATACCATTTTCCTGAAGCCATGGCTTCAGGTCATTTTCGACAAACTCGGTATATTTCTGCCCGTTAGCAGTATCTTCGAGTGCCGGCGAGATAGGCGACAGCTCGATCACCACATTTGCCTTTGAATCAAGATTGAGTATCTGCGACTTTATGAGTTCTATCTTATCCTCTGTCACAGCAATACGTTCTGACGTATCTTCATGATTAAAGTAATTATTTCTGTAATTAGCAGGACCTATCTGTGCTTTTCGATACGTTGGGGAAAAATATGTAGATACGATCTCCCACATATTCTGTATCTTCATCAGATTTACATTCATATCATACATCGGCTGAAGTACAGGAGTATTCTCAACAACATCAAAGTCTTCCCTGACTGAATATTTACCCCATTTATCAATAGATGACTCAATTATCGTTTCATCATCCGCATTTCTAAAAGTTGAATAGGACACTTCAAGCTTGATTATGTCCTTCTTTGTATATGAATAATTGCTTCTTATAAGATTATCAAGAATGATATTTGTCCGCCATGATCCCGAACCGCTGGCAAACATGTACAACGGATAGCCATTTCGCAGATGCTGCTTTACCGGATCATATTCCATCGCCGATAGCGATGAACCGATCACAAAAACATGTCCCGGCACAACTTCATCACTATTAAGCCTCGAAACCTCATTAATAAAGCCTTCATCCACGATATGAAGACCATTAGTGTACCAAGGTGCTATATAACCCTTATTATCCTTCTTATAAATATTGTAATAATGGGTATCACAAACTTCTGTAAAGAAAGTAGCACCAAGAGATGCCAGATATATCCAAAAAAGCGCCCCGACAAAAACTATCACCGCATAGAGTATTCCCAGGAAGACCATCCTCGACCGAGTGCATTTTTTTGCTTTATCTAATCCATTAAATATATTTCTCATAACGTTCATACATTTTAGCACGATTACTTGTACAGAACAATTTATGGTTTTCTTAAGAATTTATGATATCTCGGTTACTTTTTGCTTTTTTTCTTCCTTGAGTTTTATCCTTAATTCCTTAAAAAATTCCTGAAGCATTTCCTGACAATCATCTCTGAGCACACCCTCTGTTATCTCTACCTGATGATTAAATCTCGGTTCCTGCAGGAGATTTAGTATAGACCCCGCGCATCCCGATTTCGGAGACATTGTGCCTATCACGCATCGCTTCATCCGAGACTGTACTATAGCACCTCCGCACATCGGGCACGGCTCTAGTGTCACATATAGTGTACATTCCTCAAGCCGCCAGTCACCGATCACCTTTGCAGCTTTTTTTATGGCAGAGATCTCCGCGTGTGCAAGCGTACTCTTATCTGTATTTCTGCGGTTATATCCTCTTCCTATGATGCGTTCCTCGTAGACGATGACACATCCTATGGGCACTTCTCCGATCTTGCGGGCTTTTGCAGCCTGCTTCAGCGCCTCTTTCATATATTTTTCATCCTGCGTCAGTTCCACGAATTTCCACCTTTTCTATATATTGTCTTAAAATATCACGAAATTTAATAAGATGTTCATGATCCCAGCCATGAAGTCCCGGGACCATTACACCATCAGAATCTCTAAAGTCCTGCAAAAACAAAGCTTTTGCGCCCTTTAGCCACTTGCCGATCCCCAATGCTGTTTTTTCCGTAAAGTATTCCTTTACCACCGTTGTCCTAAACTCGTACTCTATCCCCGATTCCATGATAAGCTTTACGGATTCCTTTATCTTTTCCGGACAAAAACGGTCAAGTCCTGTGATCTCAGCATATCCATCAAGATCACTTTTTATATCCATAGCGACCATATCGATCAGCCCATCATACATTAAAGTACGGAGTATTTCCGGTTCGTAACCGTTTGTGTCCAGTTTAACGGGAAGTCCTATTTCTCCTATTTCTATCAGAAAATCACTGAGTCCGGGATCAAGTGTAGGCTCTCCTCCGGATACGCATACTCCCTGCAGTATATTCCTTCTTTTCTTTATAAGATCAAGTACTTCCCTATCCGATATAACCGGTTCTTTTTCCGGTTCAAGGACCAGAGACGAATTTTGGCAAAAAACGCAACGGAAATTACAATTACCCGTGAAAACTGAGCATGCCAGTTTCCCCGGGTAATCAAGTAATGTTGTTTTATTAAAACCGTGAATTATCACTTACTGCTCCTGATGCAGATAACGAAGATAGCTAATTACCATAAGCGCTATCTTAAGTGTCAGTGCTTCATCAAACTTTCTGATATCAAGTCCTGTTGTCTTCTCGAGTTTTTCGATCCTGTACACAAGTGTATTTCTGTGAACGAAAAGCTGTCTGGATGTCTCAGAAACATTCAGATTATTCTCGAAGAATTTATCAATGGTCATGAGAGTTTCTTCATCCATGTGATCCGGAATATTCTCTCCAAAGATCTCATGCAGGAAGATAGTGCAGAGATTTTCCGGAAGCTGATAGATGAGACGACCAATTCCAAGTGCGGAATAAGCCATAACATTACGCTCAGCATAGAAGATCTTTCCTACATCCATCGCCATACGAGCTTCCTTATATGACTTGGACAGTTCTCTGATCTCTCCTACAGGATTACCGAAGGCTACACGAACACTGGTCATAGCCTCTGTGTTCATCATGTCTACCAGCATCGCACCGATCTTGATCATCTCTTCTTCACCATCAGATGATTCAAGACTCTTTATAAGGATAACTTCGCGCTCATTTACAGCAGTTACAAAGTCTCCGCTGGCACCGGTGAAAAGACCTCTAACTATATCGATAGCATTATTATCCGGACGATCATTTCTCTGCTCGATGATATATACAACTCTGCGCTTCTCTATATCGATATGAAGCTTCTTTGCTCTGTTGTAGATATCAACGAGAAGCATATTGTCCATAAGAAGACTCTGGAAGAAGTTGTTTCGATCAAATTTCTCCCTATATGCAATATCCAGATGTGATAATTCACTGACCGCGGTTCTTCCCATGAGATAAGCTGTATCAGAATCACCGGAAGCAATGACAACATATGTCGTAACTTCATCATCTGTTACACGGAAAAGATGCTCGTTTCCTATAACCTGCGAATCTGCCTGACTGTCGATGAATGAACGAATACTTAACGGCTTAGGCTGGATCGCATCCGTCGTGGACGCAAGTACGGTTCCGTCAAGATCCAATACAGCAAAATCCACACGGGATATGTTTTTCAGCTCAGTAATGCATGACTGAATTATCTGATTAGCAATCATCTGATTTCTGTCCTCCGGATTAATTTCATATATCTATCGCCAACGCCTGCCACTATTAATGTTATCGGCATGGACTCTCGATTTACATAGGTAGTCATTATAGCACATTTTTTATCTTATAGGAATTTAATTCCTGTATAGTAAAAAAACAGCAGTGGCTTTTACCCCACTGCTGTTTCAGCTATATCTTATACTCTTCTCCGATTACAAACGGTCACATTTCTTAGTTTGTGATAACCTTCTGTGTTTCCTTATCGAATACGTGGATCTTCTCTGTATTGATAACGAACTTAACAGTATCGCCAGGACGAGCTGTTGTACGAGGATCTACACGAGCTGTCATAGATGTATCGCCAAGGTCGAAGTACAGGAATACTTCTGCACCGAGAAGCTCGTAAACCTTGATAGTTGCATCGAAAGATGCTTCCTGAGGCAGAGTTGAAACTGCCATCTGAGAATCATAAACATCCTCAGGACGGATACCAAATGTAACAACCTTTCCGTCATAGCCGCCCTCGATGAGCTTCTTAGCCTTTGCAGGAGGAAGCGGGATAGAATGGTTATCAAATACGAGAGATACAGCATCGCCGTTCTTCTTAACTGTAGCGTCGATGAAGTTCATCTGCGGAGATCCCATGAATCCTGCAACGAAGAGGTTCTGAGGCTTCTCGTAAAGGTTCTGAGGTGTATCTACCTGCTGAACAACACCATCCTTCATAACTACGATACGATCACCAAGAGTCATAGCCTCTGTCTGGTCATGTGTAACGTAGATGATAGTTGTTCCGAGCTTCTGATGAAGCTTTGCGATCTCAATTCTCATCTGAACACGGAGCTTTGCATCCAGGTTTGAAAGAGGCTCATCCATAAGGAATACCTTAGGATTACGAACGATAGCACGACCCATAGCTACTCGCTGTCTCTGACCACCGGAAAGTGCCTTCGGCTTACGATCAAGAAGCTTCTCCAGATCAAGGATCTTAGCTGCCTCATGTACCATCTTGTCGATCTGATCCTTCGGAACCTTACGGAGCTTCAGACCAAATGCCATGTTATCGTATACTGTCATGTGAGGATACAGAGCATAGTTCTGGAATACCATCGCAATATCTCTGTCCTTCGGCTCTATATCATTAACTACCTTATCGCCGATCTTCAGTTCACCTGAGGAGATTTCCTCAAGGCCTGCTACCATACGAAGTGTTGTAGATTTACCGCATCCGGAAGGTCCAACGAAAATGATGAACTCCTTATCAGCAATCTCCAGATTGAAGTCCTTAACCGCCTCGAATCCATTAGGATAAACTTTGCATACATGCTTAAGTGATAAACTTGCCATAATTCTTTCTCCCTTGCTTACAGCAACTTGTATTTTCAACAGTACAAATTATAGCAGAGAGGTATAAAGTCCGTAATGACTGCCTTATACAAACTTTTTATAAAAAGACTATGCACATTCACTATGGTAATTCATTGTTGCCTATACACATTCAAAAATCCTTGTGAATATTCATGACATTGCCAAAGATCAGGGTATCCAATATACAATCTAACCATGAATATGCCTTTTTAATTGTAAATGTTCACAGCAGAACAGGCACACAGAAAGACAAAAAATTGTCGGTCTTTATTCAGCAGGAATGTATACTTCAAAAACCTTATTGAATACGTAAGCGCTTATAAGAGATATCACCGAAAATCCCAGCAGGCAGAATACAGGTATCGCATATGCAAGGAACATATACCCGATAACTCCGGATGCTCCTGCGACTACCACGAGTACAACTGTCCACGGAAGATGACGGATACTCATCAGAACCGCATTCTTCATCGTGTTCTTTATAGTATTGTCAAAGCGCGCAAGTACAGGAAATACGTATAAAAATTCAAAAAAGAATATAACAAACATCAGAGTCAGAACTCCCTGAAATATCGGAAGCACAGGACCTGTGATCATTGCTGATCTCATTATCCAGAAATCCATGCCAAAAATGCTGCCAAGGATCAAAAGGATAAGCCATATGACAGTTGCCTGCCTGAAGTTATCCTTAAACGCCTTAAAAAATCCTCTTGCTATATATCCCTCTTCTTTTCTCGCCATCTTCATAGTCATGGAAGACAACGCAGTTAGGGATGCACCTATAGTAAATACCGGAATACAGCATATTAGAAATACTATATTCAGGATCACCAGATCCGCGAGTCTGTTAAGAAAACTTACGAGAGGTCCGTCATAATTAAATAATCCGCCCATATAAAACCACCTTTTTATAAAGTCTTGCCTCGAATGATTATAGAAGAGGTTATATCTACATGCAAGATATATAGTATCTCTTTCCGCGCTCGGACTGCACTAAGCTCACGCACTGTTCTCATGATCACGGAAATTTCTGCGAAACTCGTCGCATACGCGCCTCAAACAGTTCGCATAAATTTCCTATTCGAACAGCGTGTTCACTAAGTGCTGCCGGCTGATTGCTTCAAGAGATAACTATATATCCTGCACTTAAGTTACTAATTGACACTTATAGGAATGCACGCTAAAATTATATTGTGCACGTGCACATAAACTATTTGCAGGCTGCCTGGGAACAGCCGGAAAGGTTAGAGAAGGTATGTATTATATTGGCGTGGATCTTGGTACAAGTGCTGTTAAGCTCCTCTTAATGGATGCTGACGGAACGATTTTGAATATCGTATCGGAAAAATATCCGATTTTTTTCCCGCATCCCGGCTGGTCGGAGCAGAACCCGACAGACTGGTTTGATGCTGTTATGAAGGGAATCCCGGAGCTTCTTGACGGGCACGATCCTTCAAAAGTCGCCGGAATTTCTTTTGGCGGTCAGATGCACGGTCTCGTTGTCCTTGACGAGGATGACAACGTTATCCGTCCTGCCATCCTTTGGAACGACGGTCGTACAGGTAAAGAAACTGACTATCTGAATGATGTGATCGGCAAGGAAAAGTTGTCTCAATACTGCGCAAATATTGCATTCGCAGGCTTCACCGCTCCAAAGATCCTTTGGATGAAAAATAATGAGCCCGAGCTTTTTGCTCGTATAAAAAAGATCATGCTCCCTAAAGACTACATCGCTTACCGCCTTTCCGGTGTTCATTGTACAGATGTATCCGATGCTTCCGGAATGCTCCTTTTCGATGTAAAAAATAAGTGCTGGTCAAAGGAAATGTGCGATATCTGTGGAATTTCCGAAGATAAGCTTGCAAAAATATTTGAAAGCTATGAAGTTGTCGGCACCCTTAAACCTGATATTGCATCAGCTCTTGGTCTTTCAGCTGACGTCAAAGTCATCGCAGGCGCAGGCGATAACGCAGCCGCTGCTGTAGGCACAGGTACTGTAGGCGACGGCATGTGCAACATTTCCCTCGGCACAAGCGGCACTATCTTTATCTCCAGTAATGACTTCGCTGTAGACCGCTTCAATGCTCTGCATGCATTTGCTCATTCCGACGGTCATTATCATCTGATGGGATGTATGCTTTCCGCTGCCTCCTGTAAATCCTGGTTCTATGAGCACATCTTAGAGAGCGATGATTATGCCGCTCTTGAAGGAAAGATCACTGATGATATGCTCGGCAGAAACAACGTTTACTTCCTGCCTTACCTTATGGGTGAGCGTTCTCCTCATAACGATCCTGAGGCACGCGGTTTATTTGTCGGCATGTCAATGGACAGCACCAGAACAGACATGGTTCAGGCTGTAATGGAAGGTGTCACCTTCGCTATCCGTGATTCATTTGAGGTTGCAAAATCTCTTGGAATAAAGATCGATCGCACAAAGATCGTTGGCGGCGGCTCTAAGGGACTGCTTCCAAAGAAAATGATGGCAAACGTTCTCGGTATCAAAGTGGATGTTCCTGAAAACGAGCAGGGACCTTCCATGGGCGGCGCAATGCTCGCTGCTGTAGGATGCGGAGAGTACGCTTCAGTTGAAGAAGCTGCTAAAAAGATCGTAAAGGTCGTTGAAACCATCGAACCCGATCCTGAGATCGCAGCCCACTACGAAGAGCGTTATCAGAAGTTCAAGAAGATCTACCCTACCGTTAAGGGTCTCTACAAAGATCTCAACGCCTGATACAAGATCATAATATAGAACAAAGAATCCCGTGGAACTGACAAAGCGCAGTCCACGGGATTTTTTTCGCCAAAACCATATTCTTTTTTACTGCCCTCCGGCGTTTAACGGAAGCTCCGGATTAGCAAACTTTGTATACTGCGGCAGCCATGCCAGCTTAATAGGTCCGATCGAACCATTTCTCTGCTTAGCTATGATTATCTCCGCAATGTTCTTTTCATCCGTATCCGGATGGTAGTAGTCATCACGATAAATAAACATAACAACGTCGGCATCCTGCTCGATAGCTCCGGATTCTCGGAGGTCTGAAAGCATCGGTCTGTGATCGGGTCTCTGCTCAACAGCTCGGGAAAGCTGGGACAGTGCTATAACAGGTACCTTCAATTCTCTCGCAAGGGCCTTCAGAGCTCGGGAAATATCAGAGATTTCCTGCTGACGGCTTACATCCTTACCTGCACCACTTCCTGTCATGAGCTGCAGGTAGTCGATAAGAACCATGTCAAGTCCATGCTCCAGCTGCTGTTTTCGGCACTTCGATCTAAGTTCGGCAATAGATATCGCCGGCGTATCATCTATAGCGAGTCCGGATCGCCCAATGATTCCGGCACCCTCCATAACCTTATCCCACTCTGAATCCTGAAGATCACCGATCCTGAGTCTCGAAGCATCTACGTATGACTCCATTGCTATGAGTCGGTTTACCAGCTGCTCCTTTGACATCTCGAGTGAAAAGATCATTACTTTCTTATTACTTCTAAATGCAGCAAATTCTGCAATGTTTAATGCAAACGCGGTCTTACCCATTGAAGGTCTCGCTGCTATCAGTATGAGGTCGGACGGCTGCATACCGGCAGTCTTCATATCCAGGTCCTTAAATCCGGTCTCCACACCTGTTACGGTATCACCGCTCTTTGCAGCTGCCTGGATCGTATGAAGAACAGTAAGGACGATATGTTCAATATCCTCTGTAGTTTCTCCACTTCCCTGGGACTGCACGAGATCAAAGATCTTTTTCTCAGTTTCTGCCAGTATATCCTCTGTAGAAAGAGAGCCTTCATAGCAGGTCTGAGCTATTTCCTCATTGACCCTGATAAGTCTTCTCTTAACCGCATTGTCATGTACTATCTTTGCATATGAGCGGATATTCGCACTAGTCGGAACTGAGTTGATAAGTCCCGCTATGAAATTAGCATTTCGAATT
>CAMVTN010000045.1 GCA_947170415.1 uncultured Lachnospiraceae bacterium
CCTGTGATTCTTAAAAAGATATTTTACAGACAAAACTTTTTTCCCACGCTTAACTACATGGGCGATCACTAGAACTATCGCTGCAAAAAGCAGGATAAACATGCCGCATCCGAGGTATCCGAATCCTTCATACTGAAAACCGTCCTGAAGCGGCAGTTCCTTAATTAGCGATCCGTACTTCAAAGGATTTATAAATGCATTGAAGTTTCCCTCAAACTGTCCGATAAAATCTTCCGAATCAAGGCTTTTACTGAACGCGCCCATGACAAAAAGCGAGGCTGCTCCGGATATAACAAGTGAAGAAAATCTGATAATGACTTTCTTTAAATCCTTATCTTCCAGATATTTATCCAGCAGGGCAAAGCAAAGTACGCCGACTGCCATTGCCCATAAATACGGATGCGTCATCATCACAAGCACTGAGAATACCGTCCATACGACAGTGCCTTTCATAAATGATCCGTATCTGCCTTCTTCCAGCCATAATAGTATCGCCGCCACGAGCATCCACTGAGCCGTAAGTGTCGTATGATAAAACATTCTCTGTATTATCGGGAAACTCAGCGCAAAAAACGGAGTTCCAATAACAGATAATACATCATTTCCGGTTACTCTCTTAATGAGCAGCGCAGAAAAGCCGCCCATTAACGCGAGCGAAACCAGACCATACCATCCAAGATACTGAAATGTCTCCGGCAGCACACTTCGAAAGATCTTAAAAAAGAATGCCCATATAGGTATCGAATCCGTATATAAGACAGACACTTCATACGGATAAGACAGCCTGTTCATCATACCTAACGGAAATGTCCAGTCCGAAACCCTAAAGTGACACCATCCCAGATAATGCTGCTCTATATCCGGATCGGTAAGTCCAAATATCCATTCATCATAGGTCACGTCCAGCACTCTTGTGCCAAAAGCCCATACAAAAAGAAGAGCTCCTATCACACAACCTATAAGAAATAATTTCTTTTCACGAAAAACACTTCTCTCTGAGATGTTGTCCTTCATAAACAACTTAGTCCTTCCCTACAACGATCACTTCATCAGTCTCGATCGCTTTCTGCATGAGATCATCAATAACCTCATTAAGTCTCTGTTCTGAGCACTTGATCACATTGAGGTTCGGCTTTGTAACCGGATGCTTTGCTACAAAGATCGTGCAGCAATCCTCATATGGCAGTATGGAAATATCAGCTGTTCCGATCTCCTCAGCCTTGTCGATGATATCCTGCTTATCGAAGCCGATAAGAGGACGATATACAGGAAACTCTGCTGCATCATCAGTGCAGTAGAGGCTCTTCATGGTCTGACTCGCAACCTGTCCTATCGACTCTCCTGTAACGAGTCCGAGACAATCCTTGGTATTTTCAGCCAAATGCTTTGCGATCTTCATCATATAACGACGCATGATGATAGTGAGCTCATCATGAGGACACTTCTGATAGATAGCCATCTGGATATCTGTGAAGTTAATGATGTGAAGTCTGATCTTTCCGCAATATTCTGACAGAACCTCAGCAAGATCGATAACCTTCTGCTTTGCGCGGTCAGATGTATAAGGCGGCGCATTGAAATAAACCGCATCAAGATATACACCTCTTCTCGCAACCATATATCCTGCGACCGGAGAATCAAAACCACCGGAAAGAAGGAGCATAGCACGTCCGTTTGTTCCAAGAGGAAGTCCGCCTGCGCCCTTGATGAGCTTAGAATACATAAAGATCTCTGCACGAAGCTCGATGCTCAATACTACTTCCGGATTGTGGACATCAACGTGTGTCTCAGGGAAAGCGTCAAGGATAGCCTCTCCGACTCTCGCATCCATTTCCATCGAAGGAACCGGATATCCCTTATTTGCACGACGTGTATTGACCTTGAAAGAGAAATTTTTATCCTTATAATTGTCAGCGATAAACTGAACTGCAGCCTTGATAACTGCTTCAGGTTCCTGATCCTCGATCTGAGTTACAGGGCAGATTCCTACCACACCAAAGACCTTCTGCATGGCTTTGATAGCTTCGTCGTAATCATACTCAGACTTTGTCTGTACAAAAATTCGTCCGTTGATACGGCTTACTTCAAATTCACCATCAACCTTCTCCAATTTATGCGCAACTTCTTTTACAAGCGCATCTTCAAAAACATGTCGGTTTTTTCCTTTTAAGCCGATCTCGGCATATTTAAGCAGAAATGCGTGAAACATTATTTTCTTGTAAACCTCCGTAATGCAGGGATGATCTCCCCAAGCTCTTTAAGCGTATGATCAATTTCTTCTTTTGTGGTATATGGCGAAAAGCTGAGACGTACCGTCGAATCCAACGCATACGCAGGTACTTCTATGCTTTTCAGAGTTTCTGAAATATGAGGCTGATTTGATGAACAAGCCGAACCTGCTGAAACATAGATATCTTTTGCTTCAAGCGCATGCAAAAGAACCTCTGCTCTCACATCTTTTACAGTAAGTGATACGATATGAGATGCCGCATGCTCAGCGCTGCCATTTATGGTAATATCAGAAATCTTCTCGATTTCATTTATAAAGTATTCGCGAAGCTCTTTCATATGAGCTTCATGTTCTTTCAGATTCGAATACATTTCTTTTGCAGCCATTGCAAATCCGGCTACTCCCGGCACGTTTTCCGTACCGGATCTCATTCCGTTCTGCTGACCGCCACCGTAAATGATCGGAAGTGTATGTGCCTTTTCAGACATATATAAAAGACCGACTCCCTTAGGTCCATGCAGTTTATGCGAGCTTGCCGACAAAAAATCGATCCCGCATTTTTTCGGGATCAGTGGGAGCTTTCCAAAGCCCTGGATATCATCTACATGGAACAGACAATCCGGTGCGATCTCCTTAATGATCTTTCCTGCTTCCTCAACCGGCTGGATAGTTCCGATCTCATTATTAACATGCATAATAGATACCAGCACGGTATCCGGTCTGAGCTTTTCTCTAAGTTCATCAAGACTGATACGTCCCTCATGATCAACGCTTAACCGGTCAATCTCCCAGCCCTGCTTCTCAAGAAAGCTCATTGGGCTGGAAACAGCAGCATGTTCTATCGCAGTGGTGATCATGTGATGGCCCCTCTTGCCTCTCGCAAGAGCTGTACCGAGTATCGCCGTATTGTTGCTTTCTGTTCCGCCCGATGTAAAGAAAATTTCTTTTCTGCTGCATTTCAAAATATCAGTAAAAACATCGCGTGCTTCTGTGATATATCTTTCTGCATCAAATCCCTTCTTATGAAGGCTTGACGGATTACCGTAATCGCGTAAATAAATCTCGTCCATGAGTTTTACGACCTCGGGAAGAACCCTGGTCGTAGCCGAATTGTCAAGATAACATTCCATCTTTATACCTGATCCTAAGCGCAATCATGCGCAAATCCATTACTTCTCGTATCTGTATATGAGCCATGAAAGCACGACCATGGCAGCAGTCTCCGTACGGAGAATCCTATGGCCGAGAGTTATCGGCGTGATACCTGCCTCACTTGCAGTCTGCACTTCTTCTTCAGAAAAGCCACCCTCAGGGCCTATAAAAATACCTATACTGCTGCCATCACTAATACTTTCGATCACTTCTCTCGTTGCCGCAAAATTCTCAGCATGCTCATAAGGTATCAGCCTGAGATCCAGCGCCTCGGCATCTTTCATAGCTTCCTTCATGGTCATTACAGGAGTGACCACGGGAATAACAGCTCTCTTACTCTGTTTTGCGGCTGCCTCAGCTTTTCCATTCCAGTGCTCTACACGCTTTGCCGCTTTTTTTGCATCGAGTTTAACAACGGACCTGCTGCATGCCACAGGAACGATCCTGCTGACACCCAGTTCAACGCACTTCTCTACGATGAGATCCATCTTATCTGCCTTGGGAAGTCCCTGATAAAGCGTCACCTGTACCGGAAGCTCCGTATCAGCTTCCTCGATACGATCAATTATCAGATGCACGCGTTCATCTTCAAAATCCTCTATATGACAGCGGTAATCTTTTCCGGAAATACCATCACTTACGGAAACCTCTTCCCCCTGCCTCATACGGAGAACATTCTTTATATGATTAAAATCTTTCCCTTCGAGGTAGATATCTTTCTCAAAGATATTACCCGACTCTGTGAAAAAGTGATACATAGCACACCCATTCGCCGTCCTGCTGTTTTTCGATGATCTCGAAGCCGGCCTTTTCGAGAAATCCCTTTACCATGTCTGCTTTCTCTGCGATTATACCGGACACGATATACATGCCGCCGTCCTTCAGGAGTCCCGGAACCATCGGAGTAAGCGGTTCAAGAACATCCGGAAGAATATTTGCAACGACAAGATCATACTCTTTTCCGACCTTATCCTGTACACTCCTATCATCAAGGATATTTCCGAGGATCAGTTCAAAGTCAGCATTTGCAAGTCCGTTTCGTTCAAAGTTTTCCTTAACTGCCGGAACAGCTCCCGGATCAAGATCCGTGCCTATTCCCTTTGCAGCACCAAAAAGGAAGAGCATCAGCGCAAGAATACCGCTTCCTGTTCCAATATCAAGGAAACGCAAACCTTCCTTTGCATATTTCTGCAGCGCACGTATACAAAGTCTCGTTGTCTCATGCGCACCAGTGCCGAATGCTGTACCCGGATCTATATGCACTACATGATCATGCTTACCTTCCTCAGGAAGATTTTCCCATGAAGGGATAAAAAGAGCATTCTTCCCATCTTCAAAGGAGATCTCAAACTGATGGAAATATTCCTTCCAATTATTGATCCAGTCCTCATCAGCTGTAGAAGACACGGAAATACCGCCATCTCCCATATCGATGTTCTCCCTGAGCCTCTCTATCAGCGCTGAGACATCATGAAGTACTGCGCTCCTGTCCTTTCCTTCTGCAAGGTAAAAGCTCACAAGTGCCTCTCCTTCCGGCACCACGCTTTCCGGGAGCTCATCATAAAATATCTCACTACCGCGGATCTCATCCGGGATACTGTTATCATCGATCTCAACACCGTCAACACCAAGCTCTGTAAGCTCGGCTGACAAAATATCTTCTGCCTGTACAGTTGTTTTAATTGTATATTTATCGTATTTCATAAGAAGTAATGATAACATAAAACCTATAAGCAAACAAGAAAGACGTTGTTTATGTTATAATGCAGATTATGTTGAAATTTATACGCTTTTTATCAAAAAAGGGTTTATCGATACCGCTCCTTATAGTAGCAGCCATCTGTCTGTTCGCTCTTGCGCTGCATCTGACAGCTTCTGAAAACAGTCAGACTGTTCCATCGCCGGTTTTATCCAAAACCAGCGGTTTTTTTGATGAACCTTTCTCACTTTCGATCAGCTCACGAAGTGATCTTACTATACATTACACGCTTGACAGTTCCGATCCGACATTAGAATCGCCTGTATATACGGAACCGCTTTCAATAACTGACCGAAGCAGCGAGCCCAACCTTTACGCAGGAAATCCACAGATCTCTGTAGATTATTTTTCATATTCCAAAAGACACGGCTACACCTTACCGACCACTCCAGTAGATAAATGCACAGTTGTCAGGGCAGCCGCATTTGATAGTGAAGGGAATCGCAGTGACATCATTACCGCTTCTTATTTTATAGGTTATCAAAACCGTCCACAGTATGACGGATACGGCATTCTCTCACTTGTGAGCGATCCGGACGGTCTTTTCGGTAATGACAACGGAATATTTGTGATCGGAAAACTTGGGCAGGATGCTTTCCTCAAGCGCCTTATGAAGAGAGAAGATACCTCCGCATATCTAAAGGAAAATCCTGACACCCCCGTGGATGGAAGCGTCAGTGTATGCGGTATCGGTATGGAAGAAGATTTTATATATAACTATTCTCAGTCCGGTATAAACTGGGAAAGAGAGGCAAGCGCCACCTTCTTTGATGAATGGCAGCTTCCGCTCGTTTCTTCCACCCTCGGTCTCAGGATCCGCGGAAATAATTCAAGGAATTTTCCTCAAAAAAGCATGGCTCTTTTTCAGCGTGATACCTACACCGATTCCAGATTCTATTTCCCTTATCTCCATGAATCTGTGAAAGATACGGTGGCAATATCCGGCGGCGCCGATGACATGTATACCAATGTCCGCGACAAATTCTGTTCAAAGCTCTTTTCATCTCTGAACTTCGGAAATATGGAGTTTAGTTCTCCATTCTATATTTTCCTTAACGGAGAATTTTGGGGAACCTATCTGATGAGCGAAAAACAGAATGCCGCATATATCAAACGTCATTATAAAGTAGACGAAAACAACGTTCTCGTAGTAAAAAACGGAATGCTTTCAGATGGTGACGAATCTGCTTTTAACGAACTCTATACAGAGTTCCGCGATTTCCTGCGCGAAAGAGACTTTACTACCGAAGAAACTTACAGAGATTTCTGCAAAATGGTTGACATCGACAGCCTTATGGACTACTATGCAGCCCGGCTGTATATAGATGAAGGAAATGACTGGCCAAAATCAAATGTCGCCTTGTGGCGCACCGTAAAACCCGATAAGCAGCCCTATGCTGACTGCAAGTGGCGTTTTCTTAATTTTGACAACAATTCGGATCTGCTCCCTTATTCCATCGATGCAAATACTATCGAAAGGATACTTGAAAAGGGCGCCGGTGACGAAGAAGAAGTATTAGAAGACTGGGCTTCCGGAAAAGGCTATCGCTATACAAAATTTGAGCGAATGCTTTTTTACGAACTCATGAAAAACGATCAGTTCCGCAAAGATTTTCTTGAACGCTTTACCAAAATGTGCGATACAATATATGAACCTGATAATGCTATCGCTATCCTTGATAAAGTTGCAGAAGAGATGCGTTATCCCATTGTTATCGGCTACAGCCGCTGGTACGGTGACAGATGTTCATTTAGGGATTTTGATTCAAAGATCGAAGAGATGCGTACATTCCTGCGCGAGCGCAGACAGTATATACTACCCTACGTTGAGGAAGCGTGTACAAAGTAATAAAGAATGGGCAAATACACCATGTGCATTTGCCCTCCAATACATAACCAGTCGATCAAGATCAAACGATATACGGATCAAGTACCTTCATTACTTCATCAACGTTATCTTCTGCGTGGATATTCAGATCAATAGGCTTGCTGAGATCCAAGGAGAAGATACCCATGATAGACTTAGCGTCGATTACGTATCTGCCGGATACCAGATCAAAGTCATAGTCAAACTTGGTAATATCATTTACGAAAGACTTAACCTTGTCGATAGAATTCAGAGAAATTCTGACTGTTTTCATATAGAACTGCCCTCCTTATGCGATAAACGGTTATGTTTATATCGTATGATTGACGGGAATAAAAGTCAACTATCAAACAGCACGAAATTTTGCACATAATACAGGATAACCTGCCGGAATCCGGCATATATTTTTGATTTAGGAAGTAAAAATGAGTAAAAAAACAGTTGCAATGCACAACCTTGGCTGCAAAGTCAATGCTTACGAAATGGAACACATAGCTGACTCTCTCCAGGAGTCTGGATACAAGATCGTTCCCTTCGAGGATAAGGCGGATTTCTACATAGTCAATACCTGCTCTGTCACTAATATCGCTGACAGAAAATCTCGTCAGATGCTTCACCGGGCAAAAAAGGAAAACCCTGATGCAGTTGTGATAGCTGCCGGATGTTATGTAAACACCCGCGGTGAAGATAACGTACTTGCAGACGGAATAGATATCGTAGTTCCCAATGAAGAAAAAAAGAATATGGTCGATATCATCCGCTCATGGGAAAGATCACATCAAAATGAAGATCTTCCGTTTGAGGCTGATCCTTATCCTGACGAAGCCCCTGTAAGCGCTTATGAACGCGATCATGCACCTGCCGAGGGTGGATATACCAGATCTTTCTTAAAAGTTCAGGACGGCTGCAATATGTTCTGCAGCTACTGCATCATCCCCTATGCCCGCGGACGCATAAAGAGCCGCACCATCGCGGATGTAACTGAAGAAGTAAGATCTCTTATTTCCAAGGGTTATCACGAATTTGTAGTTACAGGCATCCACCTTTCATCCTTCGGAAAAGACAGACCTGACGATCATGAAGATCTCATGGATCTCCTTCGTGCCATCGATGCGATCCCGGGTGCTGACAGGATCCGTATGGGGTCTCTCGAACCACGTATAATCACAGACGAATTTGCAGCATCCCTGGCTGAAATACCTTCTATATGTCCTCAGTTCCATCTGTCTCTCCAGAGTGGCTGCGACAGCGTTTTGAAGCGCATGAACCGTCATTACACTGCCCAGGAGTTTCTTGACGGCGTTGAACGGCTTAGAAAGGTATTCAAGGATCCTGCGATCACGACTGATGTCATTGTAGGTTTCCCGGGAGAAACACCGGAAGAGTTTGAAGAAACCCACAATTTCTTAAAAAATATTTCTTTCTACGAAACTCATATTTTCCCTTACTCAAGGAGAAAAGGTACGCCGGCAGACAGAATGTCCGGTCAGCTCTCAAGAGCTGAAAAGCATGACCGTCTGGTGATTCTCAGTGATCTCAACGTAAAAAACAAGACTGCTTTCCAGAATATATGGACAGACGGCAGAACCGTGGAAGTACTTATAGAAGACAATAACGAAGGTTACACCCGTGAATATGTCAGAGTCAGATCCGTAGCTGCCCTGCCTTCCGGTACTATCGTACGCGGCAGGATAACAGGACGTATCGATGCAGACACTATGGAATTTACGCCGGAATAAAGCAGATTTTAAGGAACTGGGTCATGAAACAGAATTTACTGCAAAAACTCCCTATACTCAGCGTTATGCTTCTCTATCTGATCCTGACGCTGATATTCGGTCATTATAAGGCATACCTGTACGAAGATGAAGTTCTCTCCTATACTGCCGCAAACTCACAGTCAGGAATGAGACCTTCATTTGAAAGAAACTCCGTAACTAACGGAAAGACCTTCGTACAGAATGCTGTAACCGTATCCCCGGAACACCGTTTTGATTTTGCAAATGCAGCGAAGAATACATCTTCCGATCCACATCCTCCGCTGTATCTGTTCCTTTTGCACGGGATATCATCTTTATTTCCCGGTGTGTTCTCCAAGTGGTTCGGTATTGCCATAAACCTTCTTTTCGGATTGCTTACTCTATACTATCTTTACAGGACTTCCGAAAAGATCACAGGCAGCATCTTTATGGCTGCGATAGTATCTATTATCTATGCCACTTCACTTGGTTTCCTGCATCAGACCGTATTTTTACGCATGTATCTCATGCTTCAGGCATTTACGATGATGCTCACAGAGCAGTATGTGGATCTTCTGATCTCACGGAGTACTCTCAACCGGAAAAGACTCGTCACGCTCTTTTTCACCATAGTCCTCGGAACGCTGACTCATTACTATTTTCTTATATATGCGTTCTTCTGTGCTGCGTTTTATTCGATACGGCTATTTTTCATTGGTAATAAAAATCAGCTGATCCGACACGTTCTGCTGTATGTTGCCTCAGGTTTAGCCGTGATCATACTGTTTCCATCGATTTTTTGGCAGCTTACCGGCAGTGATGTAGGAAGTGAATCCTTTGAAGGCAGAACACTATCCATGATCGTTCATCGAGCACGGACAATGCTCTCTCTCCTTAATCTTGATCTTTTCGGCGGAAACCTTAAATACTATGCGCTGGCATTCTTCTTTTTTGCGGCGCTGCTCGTCCTGTCAGTACGACATACCAGTATTCGTGAGCTAATATACGGACTTGAACGAAAAGACTCACCACGAGTTTTTTATATACTTTCAAAACCTGAAAAAATAGCCATTTTATTTATTTTAACTACTGTGGTATGCTATTTTACGGTGGTTTCAATCACAACTCCGTATCTCACGGATCGTTACCTGACACCCATATATCCGCCGGTAATATTACTAACGCTGCTGGCATTTACACCGATAATACAGGCACTTTTCAGAAGCCCTATACTGGGACTTATGCTTTTTCCGGTCATAATGATGATGCCGTTATTCTCTGAAATGGGAAGCGGCCTTTATGACTCTTCAAAAGCAGAAATGCAGGCTCTTGCCTCTCAGCATAGTGACGATTACTGCATTTATTTTGGCGGTATTTCGAACGAAGAAAACTATTTTGAACTGGAACTTTACCACGGCATATACGCAATGAAACTTGATGATGATACACCTATCATCGATGAGGTTGCTTCTTCTGACGAGCTTATCGTATATATTCCTGAGGGCAAGGATCCCGAACCGTATTTCAGGCGTGTACAGGAATCATGCCCGGATCTCACAGATATTTCCAGGCTATATAAAGCCTATTATTCTGACGCATATTTAATGAAAGGGAATTAAGATCATGAAAAAAACAGCACTTATCATGGCCGGCGGTCACGGCGAACGCTTCTGGCCAAGAAGCCGCAGAAACCTGCCGAAGCAGTTTCTGTCACTCACAAACGATGGAAAGACTCTTATCCAGCTTACAGTTGACCGTATCCGTCCTCTGGTAGACAGCGAAGATATCTATATCTCTACAAACAAGGATTATGCAGATCTGATCCACGAGCAGCTCCCCGACATCCCAAAGGAAAACATCCTCTTTGAGCCTGTCGGACGTAACACAGCACCTTGTATCGGAATGGGCGCAGCCTTTGTATCAAAGAAGTACGAAGATGCCATCATGATCGTCCTTCCTTCCGATCATCTGATCAAATATAATCAGATGTTTGTAAGCACTCTTAAAGATGCCTGCGATATTGCCGAGACTAATCCTGCACTTGTTACTATCGGTATCGCACCTACATTTGCAGAGACAGGCTACGGATACATCCGTTTTGATCCTAACAACACACTTAACCGTGGCTATAAGGTTCTTAACTTCACCGAGAAGCCGTCACTGGAAGTCGCTAAGGAGTATGTTTCAAGTAACGAATACCTTTGGAACTCCGGTATGTTTGTATGGAAGGCATCTTCTATCCTTGAGCGCTTTGAACGCCTGATGCCCGATGTATATGAAAACCTCGAGATCATCAAAAATGCCATCAATACCAGTCAGCAGAATGAGATCATCGAGAAAGTTTTCCCGAATTTCCCGTCCATCTCCATCGACTACGGTGTAATGGAGAAGTCCGATAATATCTACACTATCCCCGGTACTTTTGGCTGGGACGATGTAGGTAGCTGGCTCGCAATGGAGCGTATCCGCAAGACAAATGAATTTGGAAACATCACCGACGGAAATGTTATGACTATCAAAACCCAGAATTGTATCATTGAGGGTCATAAAAAACTCATAGCATGCGTAGGAGTAGAAGATCTGGTGATCGTAGATACCGATGATGCAACACTCATCTGTTCTAAGGACTCCACCAACGATATAAAGAAAGTCATTGAAAACTTAAAAGTATGGAACAGAGATGAATATCTCTGATCTGCGCGGGATCCGGCAAAGCCGGATCCTTTGTTCTACAAAGAAAAGGCGTATCGAGCTTGATCATCGATACGCCTTTTCCTTATGTTTAGGATTTAGAAAAATCCCTTCTTCTTTTTCTTTTCCGGTTCTTTACCGTTCTGTTTCTCTGCCGCATGAAGAGAATCACCTGTGATCTCATCAAACTGCTTTAAAAGATCCCTTGCTGATGCAGTAAGACCTGTAGGCACCTGAACCACAAGTGTTACATAGTGGTCACCACGTACATCTTTTCTCTGAAGCGTAGGAACACCCTTGCCCTTCAGACGGATTTTTGTATCGGTCTGTGTTCCGGGCTTAACATTATATACTACCTTTCCATCAATGGTATCGATGACAACATCACCACCAAGCGCTGCCTGTGCATAGCTTATAGGAGCTGTTGAGTATATATTGTATTCCTGCCTCTGGAAGATCGGATGTCTGGAAACGATAACCTCAACCAGCAGATCTCCACGAGGTCCGCCGTTTGTTCCGGGTTCACCCTTTTCACGAAGCCTTACCATCTGACCATTGTCGATACCTGCCGGAATAGAAACCTGAAGCTTCTTCTTCCTTGCGATATAACCTGTTCCGTAGCAATCAGGGCACTTATCCTTAACGATCTTACCTGTACCACCGCAGTCCGGACATGTCTGTACATTTCTTACGGTTCCGAAAAGACTCTGCTGTGTAAATACAACCTGTCCCTTACCACCGCACTTAGGACATGTAACAGGGCTTGTTCCGGGCTTTGCACCGGTACCGTGACACTTTTCACAAGTATCCTTAAGAGTCAGCTCGATCTCCTTCTCACAGCCAAATACAGCTTCTTCAAAGGTTACACGAACCTGAGTCCTGAGATTTGCACCCTTCATCGGTCCGTTATTTGCAGCTCGTCCTCTGCTGCCTCCAAAGATATCTCCGAATATATCTCCAAAGATATCTCCAAAATCAGCACTGTTAAAGTCGAAGCCTCCAAAGCCTCCGGCTCCGCCGCCACCGCCGTTTTCAAATGCGGCCGGACCAAACTGGTCATACTGCTTACGCTTCTGAGGATCAGAAAGCACCGCATACGCCTGTGATGCTTCCTTGAACTTCTCCTCTGCCGTCTTATCACCCGGGTTCATATCCGGGTGATATTTCTTGGCAAGGACACGATATGCCTTTTTTATGGTCGCGTCGTCTGCATTTTTATCAACGCCAAGGACCTCGTAATAGTCTCTTGAATGTTCTGCCATAGTTCCTCACAATCCTACAGTCTTATACTTCTCTGTAGTCTCCGTCAACAACGTCCGGACCTGCACCATTATCAGCACCGTTACTCTGTGCTCCCATATCCGGACCTGCCTGACCAGCAGCTCCCTGTGCAGCCTGTGCGTTCTCGTACATCTTTGCGAAGAGCTTCTGTGCAGACTGCTCAAGCTTCTCTCTTGCAGCCTTGATATCAGCAACGTCAGCATCTGTCATTGTAGATGCATCCGGATGCTTTGCAAGGATATCCTTCATTGCCTGAAGGTCAGCCTCTACAGCTGTCTTATCGTTAGCATCGATCTTGTCGCCAACTTCCTCCATTGCCTTCTCTGTCTGGAATGCAAAGGAATCAGCATCGTTGCGGGCATCGATAGCTTCCTTACGCTTCTTATCCTGAGCCTCGTACTCAGCAGCTTCCTTAACAGCCTTATCGATCTCATCGTCAGACATGTTAGAACCACCTGTGATAGTGATGTGCTGCTCGTGACCTGTTCCAAGATCCTTAGCGGAAACATTTACGATACCGTTTGCATCGATATCGAATGTAACCTCGATCTGCGGAACACCTCTTCTTGCAGGCGGGATACCATCGAGACGGAACTGTCCGAGGGACTTGTTGTCCTTCGCGAACTGACGCTCACCCTGCAGAACATTGATATCTACTGCAGTCTGGTTATCTGCTGCTGTTGAGAATACCTGACTCTTCTTTGTCGGGATAGTTGTATTTCTCTCGATAAGCTTTGTAGCTACGCCGCCCATTGTCTCGATAGAAAGAGAAAGCGGAGTTACATCAAGAAGAAGTACATCGCCTGCACCCTCATCACCTGCGAGCTTACCACCCTGGATAGAAGCACCGAGAGCTACGCACTCATCAGGATTAAGAGTCTTGCTGGGCTCCTTACCTGTAAGCTGCTTAACCTTTTCCTGTACGCAAGGGATACGTGTAGAACCACCAACAAGGAGAACCTTTGTGATATCGCTGTAGTTCAGACCAGCATCCTTCATAGCGTTCTGTACAGGAACAACAGATCTCTCAACGAGACCGGAGATAAGCTCCTCGAACTTAGCACGTGTAAGGTTCATATCAAAGTGCTTAGGACCCTCAGCTGTTGCTGTGATGAACGGAAGGTTGATATTTGTTGTATTAGCGCTTGAAAGTTCCTTCTTAGCCTTCTCTGCAGCTTCCTTGATTCTCTGCATTGCCATCTTGTCGCCGGAAAGATCAACGCCTTCCTTCTGTCTGAAATCATCAAGCATGTACTGAGCAACTGCATTATCAATATCGTCACCACCAAGGTGTGTATCACCGTTAGTAGCAAGAACTTCGATGACACCGTCACCGATCTCGATGATAGATACATCGAATGTACCACCACCAAGGTCATATACCATGATCTTCTGCTCGCTCTCGTTATCAAGACCGTATGCAAGAGCAGCTGCTGTAGGCTCGTTGATGATTCTCTTTACATCAAGACCTGCGATCTTACCTGCATCCTTTGTAGCCTGACGCTGAGCATCGTTGAAGTAAGCAGGAACAGTGATAACTGCCTCTGAAACAGTCTCACCAAGATAGCTCTCTGCATCAGCCTTAAGCTTCTGAAGGATCATAGCAGAGATCTGCTGCGGTGAATATCTCTTATCATCAATTGTACGGCCATGATCTGTACCCATATCACGCTTGATAGAAGCGATAGTACGATCAGCGTTTGTTACAGCCTGACGCTTTGCCGGCTCACCAACAAGACGCTCACCATTCTTTGTGAATGCAACAACAGACGGTGTAGTACGTGCACCCTCTGCATTTGCGATAACGGTGGGCTTACCACCTTCCATAACTGCTACGCAGCTATTAGTAGTACCAAGGTCGATACCAATAATCTTACTCATAACCATAACCTCCTGGTTTTCTCTTACTTATTACTGAACAACACTTACCATTGAGTGTCTAACAACTGAATCTCTGTATGTATAACCCTTTAATAACTCCTTGCAGATGATACCGGACTCAAATTCCTCGGATTCTTCCTGCATAACGGCATTGTGGAAATCAGGGTTAAATTCCTTTCCAACTGCCTCGATAGGCTTCACACCTATCTCATCAAGACCTGCCTGAAGCTGCTTATAAACCTTTTCCATTCCATCCATGAACGGATCTTTCTCAGCATCTTCACCTGCATTTGTCTGCTCAGCCATCAACAGAGCACGTTCAAAATTGTCTACAACCGGAAGGATCTTCTCAACCACGCTCTTCGCGCCGGTCTCAAACATCTGATCCTTTTCCTTTTCAGAACGCTTACGGAAATTCTCAAACTCAGCCATCAGTCTGACATGTTTATCATTAAGCTCCTCGATCTTCGCATCTCTCGGATCTTTCTTTTCTTCCTGAGACTCAGTCTTTTCTCCAGCTTCACTGCCTTCAGCCTCAACAGCTTCTTCCGCTTCAGCAGCTCCGTCTGTTTCCGTCTCCTCTGTATCGCTTACGGCATCGGCCTTCTCTTCTACTTCGATGTCCTCGATATTTTTCTTATCACTCAAAAGCCTTCGCCTCCTCTATCAATCTTTCTTTCTATATAGTGCATCCAGCTGATCCTGCAGCCTCTTCAGCGTCTTAGCGACCTTTTCATAATCCATTCGCTTCGGTCCGATGATACTCATCATTCCCTTCATACCATCTTCCAGCTCATAGGTCGCTGTCACAACAGAGCAGTCCTTCATGGACTGTATCGGGGATTCATTTCCGATATAAACCTGAATACCCGTACTGTTTTCATTTCCGGCATTAACTTCATTCAGCGACTCTTCCATCAGTCGTCCGAACTGTTCTTTCTCCTCTATTGTGCTGAGGATCTCACTGGTCTTAGTATTATTATCAGTAAGCTCCGGATACTTCAGAATATTATTCGCTCCGCTGCTGTAGATTTCCAGATTTTCGTCCGCTCTTATCGCTTCTGCCACAGCATCGATAACAGATCCCACGAGATCAGAATGAATACCTGCCCTTTCCTTGATCAGAGTAATCAGGCCCAGGTTGATCTCCTCGAGTGAAAGACCGTTAAGATGCGTATTCAGTAACAGATTCAGCTTCAGTACAGTATCGTCATCCAACTCACCGTCTACGCGGATCATCTTATTTTTAATGATATTTCCTTCCACGACGATGACGGCAAGGATGCTGTTCGCATCCACTTTTGACAGCTGAATGAACTTCAGCTTATTGTGATGGATCTGCGGCGATGAGATCATCGCTGCATAATGTGTGTTGTCTGCAAGAAGCTTTGCAACCTGCTGCAAAAGCACTGACAGCTGGTCCGCTTTCTGTACCACGACTTCGTGCATTTCTTCCACTTCTTTTTCCTTATCTTTCATAAGGCGGTCCACATAGAACCGATAACCCTTATCAGAAGGAATCCTTCCGGAAGAAGTATGCGGTTGGAGAATATAGCCCATCTCCTCAAGGTCAGACATTTCATTTCGGATAGTTGCAGGGCTGAGCTTCATATCACTGCACTTGGAAATCGTACGTGATCCTACCGGCTCGCCTGTCTCCAGATAATTCCGAATAATGGCCTCGAGTATTTTAGTTTTCCTTTCGCTCATCTCCATAAAAAGTAACCTCATATCTGTCGTATCTGACCGACAGTTTCAGGGTCAAACGTTTCCGCCTGCCTCTGTCGTGTTAGCACTCAATTTATACGAGTGCTAATATCTACATCACATAAGATAGCACCAGCCTTTTATTTTGTCAACAACAGCGCATCAAAAAGGAGAGGACAAAAATCCTCTCCTAAAACTTCGAAATATCACTTCAATACCCAAAACTGAACATCCCAGCTCCATCGTCCAGTCTTCAATGTCAAAGTTTTTTCCGGTTTATATTTTTCTTTCAGATCATTTTCATCAAATACCTGATCATAGTCCGTAATATAAGTAACCACTGCGTACTCACCGTTGCGAACTTTTTCTTTTACCTTTTCACGATATTCAAGATGAGATGAAAAGATCTCTCCGGCATAAGGATAAGATTTTTTATCCTCTTCCGACTCAAGATATCTGTTATAAAACTTCTCTGTTATAACAAAGGGCTGTCCTGTGTTATAGATGTATATGTCGTTTCTTATACCATAATATGCAAGCGG
>CAMVTN010000046.1 GCA_947170415.1 uncultured Lachnospiraceae bacterium
GCATATATCGAGGCACCTATGAGGATCATGATCACCAGCACCATCGTATCGTAGGTAAGAGCACTGGTAATGCACCAAAGCATTAAAAAGATAAGCTTTGTAACACCGCTGAGTCTGTGGATCCAGGTATCTTTCTCCTGGTATGAAATCATTCTGCTCATCTTCGTTCCTCTCTCTCCCACGCAATAAACCTGTCTACAAACTCATCTGCATCGGATATCCCGCATCTGAGAGCAAGATCATAGAGCGAAGTTTTCTTAAGGCATGCCTTCTCAGCCGTACATTCATCCGTAAGCACACGTGCAGGAGTCTCATCTGTAAGAAGATGTCCTTCTGACAACACTATCGCACGGTCAGTGTACTCAAGCATAAGGTGCATATCATGTGTTATCATAAGAATAGTCAGTCCATGCTTTTCATTAAGCTCCTTTAGAAACTCCATGATCTCGGTATAATGCCTGAAATCCTGTCCGGCCGTAGGCTCATCAAGGATCATGATCTCCGGCTTCATTACAAGTATGGAAGCGATGGTAACTCTCTTTTTCTGACCAAAAGACAATGCGCTTACAGGCCAGTTTCTAAACGGATATAGTCCGCAGATTTTCAGGGTTTCATCTACCCTTTCCCTGATCTCTTCCTCGGGAACACCTCGTACAGCGAGTCCCAGACCCACTTCATCGCGTATCATCGGTTTAGAGATCATCTGATTTGGACTCTGCATCACAAATCCGATCTTTTCTCCTCTCTCTTTAACTGAAAGAGGTGTTATATCCTTGCCATTAAGCAGTATCTCACCGGAATCAGCCTCATTAAAGCCGCAGATCAGCGAAGCACAGGTCGATTTACCCGCACCGTTCTTTCCAACGATACTGAGCATCTCTCCCTTTCGGACCGAAAAACTTATGTCCTGCAGCACCGGCTGTCCCGGAACATAAGAAAAGTTTACATGGCGTAATTCCAGTACCGGATCGCCAAGGGTCTTTTCTGCCTTTGGCGGCGCCGCCTTAAACCACTTTCTGACTCCATCAGAATAGGGTTCCAGATTCATAGATTCAACATGCTGGGGACGATCATTCGGTGCCACAGTCTGACCTGTATGACGGATCGCAGAAAGATATAAAGGCTCACGTATCCCCTGTTCTCCAAGCACATTTGCGCATAGAAGATCATCAGGCTTTTCATCCGCAATGATCGTTCCATCATTTACAACAATTATGCGGTCAACGTCTTTATACAGCACATCCTCAAGCCTGTGCTCAATGATCAGAACCGTAATGTCCTTGTTCTTTGTTATCTGATCGATAAGTTCGATGGTCTTTTTTCCCGTCGCCGGGTCGAGATTTGCAAGAGGCTCGTCAAAAAGCAGGATATCCACGTCATCAACCAGCACTCCGCCCATGGACACACGCTGTTTCTGTCCACCTGAAAGGGCCTCCGGTGAACGACGTAAGAATCTCGTCATATCAACTACTTCTGCAGCTTCCATGACTTTTTTCTTCATTTCGTCCTGCGGGACGTTGTCATTTTCAAGCGCAAATGCGAGATCCTCTGCTACAGTGAGACCTATAAACTGTCCATTCGTATCCTGCAGCACGGTCCCGACTTTTTTGGACATGCCAAAAACACCCTCTTTTTCCGGATTTAACCCGGCTACAGTCAGGCTTCCGCCTGTTTTTCCCGGATACGAACAAGGGATGAGCGCATTTATACAGTGTGCCAGAGTCGATTTTCCCGAACCTGAAGGGCCCGCTATGAGGATCTTTTCTCCGGGCATAATCCTTAAATTTATGTCATGTAAAGTGGGTTCTGTCTGAGATTTATATTGAAATGAAAAATCTTTGAACTCGATGATAGGCTCCATTACTACCTGCCTTATTAAACACATTAATGGCGGGCAGCAGTAGCCGTCCGCCATTACTTTATTTCTTTTTCCGAATGTTCATCTGAAATATATCAGCTGTACTCAGTCTTCTTTCTTGAGTCCCTGTGAATTTCCTGATGCTTTTGAGTATCCTACGAGCACAAGAGTTCCGAGGACACCTATTACAATGATATTTCCTACAAATGCTACAACGCCCTGGCTAAATACCTTTTTTGCAGGCTCAGCATAAACAACGATATCAAGTATCGGAGCTGCCACGATCCACGCGATGGCATTTGCTGCGATCTGAACTATATTAAAAAGAATGATGTTCGGTGCAGTTATGAAGCCACCTTCCTGAACTGCAAACTTTTTCGCAAAGCATCCTACAAGGATACCGGTAACTGCCTCGGGGAATACCCAGCTCCACCAAACGGATCCATAAAAGATCGCGTCTCCAAGAGCGTGTCCCAAAAGACCTACCACTGCACCGACTATCGGTCCGAATATAGCTGAAAAGAATGCAAGTACTGCCATTCTGGGCTGCAGATAGGTATTAGGGATTCCGCACGGAATCTGAACTGTCGTCAGCACAACAAAAAGTGCTGTTCCGATTCCCATGGCAACGACTTCTCTGATACCAAACTTTTTAATCTCCATTTTTCCTCCTCGTCAATCCACGTCTGACGAAACCACGACATCTGTCAAAATCTTAAGATTTTTAGTATATCAATCGGATTATAGCAGATTCTCAGAAAAATGCCAAAAATACCAGTGATTTTTGTACTTTTTTATCCTCTTTCCAGTATACTTCGGATCTGACGCTTGATCTTAAGAAATTCCTCACTAAGCCCAAAGTCTTTATTTCTCGGTCTTTTTTCATCTACTATTATCTCATCCCTGATCCGTCCGGGACATCTGGTCATGATATATATCCTGTCAGAAAGCACTATTGCCTCATCGATATCATGTGTTATAAATAGTGTTGAAAGCTCGATTTTCCGCATTACATCGAGATACCAATCATGAATAGCTTCCTTAGTGATCTGATCCAATGCACTAAAAGGCTCATCAAGGAGCGCTACACCACCGTCTGCGGAAAGGTAAGTTCTAAGGAGCGCCGCTCTCTGTTTCATACCTCCCGACAACTGAGAAGGATACTGCATCTCTGTCCCTGATAGTCCAAAATATTCAAAATACTCCCCAGCATTTTTTCGGGCATCTGCCTTTTTCTTTCCCTTAAGGACGAGGGGCAGAGATACATTATCTATGACCTTTTTATGCGGAAGCAGCAGATCCTTTTGGAGCATGTAACTTATCTTTCCCGGAACACCGGTTATGTTTTCTCCGTTTAGAATTATCTGTCCTTTCTCAGGTGATACTAAACCTGAGATGCACTGAAATAACGTGGTTTTTCCGGAGCCGCTGAGTCCCAGTACTGATACGATCTCACCTTTATTTAGCTCTATAGAAATGTCATCGATTATAGTTTTGTTGTCATATATCTTAGTTACATGTTCTGCCGTAAGAAGGCTCATTCTGCTGCTCCGTCTGTATTTTTCAGATAATCGTTGGTATAACCCTTGCCTCTCAGATCATGTGCAGTGAGCTTGTTTTCATAAAGCCATCCGTAAAATCCATCCCATCTCTCAGGATCAATGATCCCCCAGGAATCTGCATCCGCAATATACTGACCAGAAATGTAATCCTGGCTCGCGTATACCAGATCTTTAGAACCTGTAAGAGACTGTGTATCGTCTCCGGCTATCAGTATATCCGCCGCATCCTCAGGGTTCTTTGCAGCATACTCATATCCCTTTGCAGTTGCACTCATAAACGCACGAGCCGCATCCGGATCTGCCTGTAAAAACGCATCATTCGCAATAATAACAGGCGTGTAATAATCAAGTTCTGGGCTGATATCCGAGAACATCCATGTATTTACCGGAACTTCTTCTATATCCGCATTTATTCCACCCCAGCCATAAAAAACCCAAAGGGCATCTGTCTGGTGTGCCGCAAGTCCTGCCGGCTCATCTGTGATATCATTAGGAATCTGTTTTACCTTTGAGAAATCTCCTCCATCTTCTTTCATCACATAGTCAAGCATTGCGAGCTCAACAGGTGATTCCCATGTGGAATAGGTCTTTCCTTCAAGCGCCTTTGGACTCGTGATATTATCCTCTTTTCTGGACATGATGCATGAAGTATTGTGCTGAAGCACAGCAGCTACAGCTGTTATGCCAAGCGGCTCATCCAGATCAAGTGCCGCTGCCATGGTGTCCTGCGCCTGCACTGCAAACTGTGCCTGACCTGCCGCGCACATCTGTGTAGATCCATCTTCCGGCGGCTGAACTATGCTTACATCAAGTCCTGCCTCTTCATAATATCCAAGCGCCTTTGCAGCATAGATTCCTGTATGGTTTGTATTAGGTGTCCAGTCGAGGCAAAAAGTGATCTTCTTTAATTCACCGTTTGTTTCTCCTGCAGTACTTCCTGCATTTTCTGCTCCGGCTTCTGTATTTGCAGCACTTCCTGCATTTTCTGCACCCGATGCATCTGTTCCTACTGCCGATGACCCACATGCTGTTAGCAGTGAAACTGCCGTAAGCGTTGCGATAACTGTTGTTATTTTCTTTTTCATAATATTCCTCTTTATTTATGTCTATGTCTGAATTGGTATTCCTAACCCTTTTCTTATTTATTAGTCCATGGCATGACTGCTCTTGCGATCAGTTTTACGCACAGCATTAAAAGGAGACTGATCACCACGATAAAAATAATGACCGCAAACATCCTGTCAAAAGCATATGCTTTACGGACTCTCGTCATATATACTCCAAGTCCTTCGAAACCTCCAAGCCACTCCGATACGACCGCTCCTACTACTGCATAGGACGCAGATATCTTGAGCCCCGAGAAAAATCCCGGCAGAGCCATCGGAAAACGCACATGAATAAATATAGCTCTCTTTCCTGCTCCCATAGAACGCATCATATCAATGTAGTCTGGATCTACACTCCTGTAACCATCAAGTGTTCCCACTGCTATCGGAAAAAATGTCGTCAGCACCACAAGCGCTATCTTTGGCGCCATTCCAAAGCCCATCCACAGTACCAGTATCGGCGCGATGGCTATCGTAGGTATCGTCTGAGTGATCACCATTAACGGATAAAGTGCCTTATCTAAGACAGGGATATGTATCATTGCTGTTGCGGTGACCACTGCCAATATGATTCCTATCAGCAGCCCATAAAAGGCTTCCTGAAGCGTGATGATCGCATGCGTTATTATTACAGGAAACTGTGTCACAAGCGCTGTTATCACGGATATCGGCGTCGGCATCATATATGATGGTACTATCCCGCAGCCGGTAAGCACCTGCCATATGACGAGGAGCAGTATAAGCGCCACGATCGCAGGCAGTTTATTCGTGATACTTTGATATCTTGCGGTCAATTGTCAGCACTTCTCCTTCCGGTCTGTAGGAAATCTTTACATATGAACTTACTGATGCGCATCCTGCCTTGATTGCGATCTTCTGACAATTCTTTACGATCTCCATGAGAGTGTCGTAATCGCCTTCAATAGACGTCTCACAGGGTCCTACATAGTAGTTAAGACCGGTAGATGCGATATACGCGATGACCTCGTCTACGATACGACATACTTCATCATCGCTCTCTGCCTTCGGTAATACCTGAATTGCTACACTTGCTTCCATCCTTCTCTCCTTTTCTTTCCCTCCGCGCGGTGCAACATATACGCAGAGTACATTTAGGTACAGCAGTGACTTCATAACAGGGAAACAGTACTCCGGGACTTTTGACTTGTTGATCTTGCCGATATCAGATGTGATTTTTACAGGATTTCCAAGGACTTTTCCTGTAAAATAGCAAGAAACTCCCGACATAGAAAACATTCCATGTCGGGAGTTTCTGATCTCCAAAGATATGACTATATATAACTCTTCCTTCAGCGGCATTATCCGACAGGTTCAAAGGGTCGAAGGATCAAACCTTCCTCTCAGCGTTATCGCTCCCCCGGTATGATATTTTATGTTCAAAAAATCGAACATAATCATATTAATCGTTATTACACGCAAAATCAAGGTGCGGACATATTTTTTACATTAAAGTTGTATGATTAAAATTAACGATTGAATTCTACCTCATCAATAAATTCGTCAAATCTAGGCAGTGCCATTTCCATGGTTCCTCTCCTCTGACTTATTATCAGACCTTTATTTTTCAATCTATCACGATATCTGGAAAAATTACCCACATTCATTCCGATAGAATCCATAAATTCACTAACTTTTACTTCTCCCTTATGTGACAGCGCGATCATGACTTCTCGATCTTTATCTGACAAAGACTCCCATATTTTTTGATAAACCGATTCAAATAATATGGTATCGAATTTGAACAGTATCTCATCAAATTCCATCTTATCTTTATGTTTCCACATTAAATAGCCGAGCGCCTGATAAGCAAACGCATATCCTTTTGTTAGCGCAGCCATCTGTCGCGCTTCATCCATATCAATCTCAAAAATTGATTTATAGGATGCCATTATCTCTCTGATGCTCAGTGGTTTTAAGAAAGTCTTTGGTGCCCGGAGAAGAAATGTAAGCGCCGGATCATTCTGGATAGCATATATATTTTCATATAATCCGGTCATTATCATACAGATAGGATAGTCTTTTCTTATCAGTGCCTGAAACTGACTTGCAAAAATACGCATGTTATCATCGTTTCGCACTTCATCCAACGTGATAAGCACTTTTTTATTTTTTTTCACCAGTATATCCAGTAATTCTTCAATCCTGCTCACCGCATCTCTTTTTTCATTACTGGCGCCTATCCCTATTCCTACACCGGCAACCGATACATTGAAGCCTTTTTCCATCAAATTCGGAAGCCGATGGCATGCATCCGACAATCTTTCTGCAAATTCTTCCAACAGATCCTTATTAGGATTTATGTCAACTGTGATCCATTCCTGCTCTTCAAGTTCCTTTGAAATAGCTGTCATCAGTACAGTCTTTCCACTTCCTCTGACACCACTTATCAGATATACCTGATATGTCGGAGGTTCCATCATGAAAGAAGAAATGACTTCTTCTGTATCTTCATATCTAAAAATGTAGCTCTGCGGTTTTCTTCCAAACGTCAGCGTAAACGGATTTGTTGCTCTTGTGTTTTTTTCAGACATTACTACCGCCTTTCATAAACATTTATTTACTTCATAAAGTTTCATAATCTTTCATAATTATAACTCATTTTCATAAAACTTCCTATGGGGGCGGTTCCGGTTGGACATAATTCAATCATTAATCTCAAGGATGTTCCATGTGAGGAAGTTGATATGGGCGAAACAAATGCCTATCATTTTTCTCTAAAAGAAGATGCAAAATTCTTGTTTTTATCTGACGATGACAAAAAAATTCTTGATATCGTCATCAAGAAGTTGGGAAAGATGACAAAAAATGAGATCGTAGAGTTTATGCATAATGAACAGGCATATCTTAAAACTCCATCAAGAGATGTGATTCAGTTCAAATATACGAAGAGCTTGCAAATATAAATTCGGACAAAATGAGACACCAAAAGCATGTTGATAGTCAGCCACGAAAGGAATTTTTACGTTTCGTGGCTGACTATAACATCAGATTTTCACTTCGGTATATTCCGGTACCTCGGCATTTCTTATTTCGTCGGTGACACCTATGGATTCCATCTTTTCTTTTTCAATCTTCTTCATCTCATCCATGGAGATAAAGCTGATATCTTTAAAATTATCCATGATTTCCTTATACTTACTGTCAGTATAAAGGTTTGGAACATCTACTGCCTCATATGTATTGCTGTCATAGACGTTGTAGGAATAATACTCATTCTGCGGGTTTGCAGCATCATATTGATCGAGCCTCAGCGTGTAAACTGCCAGCATATTATCTAAGCCTTCTGCATCAAAATCATCATGGTCTCTGAGCATACCGAAAGCGTTTATATCGTATTCCTCTTCTTCGTAAAATCCATACAGGTACTTACCATCGGCATTGATATAAGCCTCGTCATAACCGTGATTTGATGCACTGTTACTTCCGCTGCCGGTAATAAAGCCATACTTATTGATGGTTCTCTGACTTCTTGACCACTGAGAAAATGCGTATACAAGTTCCGGCTTTCCGTCGAGTTCTTTAATAATAAAGGTCATAGTGCTTTCTGTCGGATCAGCAAAAGGACCTACCATTTCTAGGGCAAGTTCTTTTACTCCATCATTCCCGCAATCAATATATGCGTACGAAATGGAATTAACTTCTCCCTCGTATAAATAGTTATCCTCCGAATTAAAGATTTCATTGAGTTTGTCACGAAACTCTGTAAGAGTATAGTCCTTACCTGAATCTATGATGTCCTTAAGGATCTCGTCTTCGTTGGAAATATACTCCTCATTGCTCTTAAATACATTTCTACCGTAATAATCAAAGCTAAGCTTCCCCTCACCGGAAATAAATGCCTCAAGAGAACCTGCATCAGCCTGCCCGGAATCCTCTGTCTCAGAGCTTACGGTTTCAGCACTCTCAGTCATGATCTCTTCTGCTGATCCTGTCGAAGCTTCTACACTCTCAGCATCAACCTGCTCTTCCACTGTAGCTGCTTCCTCTGACGCTTCTTTAAGCCCAATATTACTGCATCCAGCGAGCAGCGTACAAACACTCAAAATCACAATTATTCTTTTAATCAAACCCTCTTTTCCTCCATAAAAATATTAATATTCGGTCATAAATACATATCTGACCCAATATCGACTTATTATAAAACAATCAATCTCTAATAACAATTTTTTGTCATATACCAGTCTTGCGGATCATAGAATTAATCACGATAATAATGTTGAAGTCATTACTCAGCTGTTTAGGTTTTCTTGCAATTATCGGGGGGTTATTATGGAACGAGAGATTTCGATATGCGATATTAAGGGGATTTGTATAGGACAGGCAGAAAACAGTAGTGCAGGCACAGGTTGTACTGTCCTGATAAGTAAAGACGGCATGCGCGCCGGACTGGATGTTCGCGGTGGTGGTCCTGCATCCAGGGATAGTCAGCTTCTTAATCCTCTGACAGCTGCGCAGTTTGTCCATGCGATCCTTCTTGCAGGCGGCAGTGCCTTTGGACTGGGAGCAGCAAATGGTGTCATGGAATATCTAGAAGAGCATGATATTGGCTTTGACGTAGGTGTTACAAAGGTTCCCCTCGTGGTTCAGTCGGATATATTTGACCTGACGGTAGGTGATAAATCTGTGCGACCTGACCGCGCAATGGGTTACGCGGCTGCCAAAAATGCCATGGAAGCGCCAAATTATAAAGACGGAAACTTTGGTGCAGGATGCGGTGCAACTGTCGGTAAACTCGGAGGAATGGACACCTGTATGAAGTCCGGTATTGGAAGCTATGCTATTCAGATCGACTCTCTGCAGATCGGTGCCATAGTCGCAGTCAACGCGCTAGGCGATATCTACGACCACAAAACCGGACAAAAAATTGCCGGTCTTTTAACTCCGGACAAGTCAGCTTTTCGCGACAGCGTTTCTCTCATGAAAGAAAGTATCGCGGTTCACGAAAACAGATTTGCAGAAAATACAACTATTGGAGCCATTATCACTAACGCTGCTTTCGATAAATCACAGCTTTGCAAGATCGCAGGCATGACACACAATGGTTATGCACGCTCTATCCGTCCTGTACATACTTCTGCAGACGGAGACAGCATCTATGCACTTTCTGTCGGTGATATCTGCGCTGATATGGATCTCGTCGGCACTCTCGCTGCGGAAGTCATGAGCGAAGCAATAACACGTGCAATTACATCTGCTGAAACCGCATATGGATTTACCTCAGCCGCGGATTTCAATAAATAAAAAGAACTAAAAAACCCGAGAACATCTTTTTCACGGATGCTCTCGGGTTTTCTCTATTATATTCCTATCGCAAGCCCGATAATTCTGATCAAAAGCGCTGCGATCCATGCGACAGCGCACTGCCAGAATACTACAAATATCGCCCACTTATATCCAAGCTCTCTCTTTACTGCAGCGATCGCTGCTACACACGGTGTATAAAGGAGACTGAATACCAGGATCGACAGTGCTGTCAGATTTGTCATGACTGCATTTACGCCGCCTTCTGCGCCAAAGAGGACCTCAAGTACGGAAACCACGCTCTCCTTTGCCATGAAGCCGCTGATAAGGGATGTGATTATCCTCCAGTCTCCGAGTCCCAGAGGCGCAAATATAGGAACAAATATGCCTGATACGGCTGCAAGAATACTCTCATGCGAATCCGTAACGATATTAAATCTAAAGTCAAAGCTCTGCAGGAACCACACAACTATCGTTGCGATAAGGATTAACGAAAATGCCCTCTGAAGAAAGTCCTTTGACTTTTCCCAAAGAAGTTGCAGCGTATTACGCGCACTTGGCATACGGTAATTCGGAAGCTCCATAATGAACGGCACTGCTTCACCCTTAAACAGCACTTTCTTATACAGAAATGCAATTCCGATTCCAGATAAAATGCCGATCACATACAGTCCGACCATTATGATTCCCTTATGACTCGGGAAAAATGCGTCAACAAAGAACGCATAGATTGGGAGCTTTGCGGTACAGCTCATAAAAGGCGTGAGAAGGATCGTCATTTTTCTGTCTCTCTCACTGGAAAGTGTTCTGGTTGACATAACTGCCGGAACCGTACATCCAAATCCGATAAGGAGCGGCACGATACTGCGGCCCGAAAGACCAAGTTTACGAAGGAGTCTGTCCATTACAAACGCAACTCTCGCTATGTATCCACTATCCTCTAATAGTGAAAGGAAAAAGAACATCGTAACGATTATCGGAAGAAAGCTTAAGACACTTCCGACACCTTCAAATATTCCCTTTATCACAAGGTCATGTAATACTTCATTAACGTTATACGCTGTAAGCGCATTATCAACGACACCCGTAAGAACTTCTATTCCTGCGGCAAGCAGATCCTGCAGCCACGCTCCAATAACATTAAATGTCAGAAAACATACCATTCCCATGACACCGATAAAGATCGGTATTGCTGTGTACTTTCCCGTAAGCAGGCGGTCTATTTTCTGACTCCTCATGCGCTCACGGCTCTCCTGCGGCTTTGTGACACAGGTATCACAGACCTTCATGATAAAGTCAAATCTCATGTCTGCGATGGCAGCACTTCTGTCGAGCCCTCTTTCTTTCTCCATCTGCAGGGCAATATGTTCCAGTGTTTCTCTCTCATTATCGTCAAGTCCCAGCTTGCCGATTATAAGCTCATCACCCTCTATTGCCTTGCTGGCAGCGAATCTCACCGGTATTCCTGCTGATACAGCATGGTCTTCGATCAAATGGATCACCGCATGGATGCACCTGTGAACAGCTCCGCCATGATCATTTTCTTCACAGAAATCCTGTATAGTCGGCTTTTCCTGATACTTAGCGATATGAACTGCATGTTCTACGAGCTCGCGTACACCCTCGTTTTTTGCCGCAGAAATAGGGACTACAGGCACACCGAGCATTGCCTCCATGGCATTTACGTCCACTGCTCCGCCGTTGCCGTTCATCTCGTCCATCATATTCAGCGCAACAACTACCGGAATGTCCATTTCCAGAAGCTGCATAGTGAGATACAGATTACGCTCGATATTTGTGGCATCGACGATATTTATTATTCCCTTCGGCTTTTCTTTCAAAACGAAATCACGGGAAACCAGCTCCTCACTGGAATACGGAGACATAGAATAAATACCCGGAAGATCTGTGATCGCAGTGTTTGCTTTGCCTATTATCGCTCCGTCTTTTCTGTCTACGGTAACTCCGGGGAAATTTCCAACGTGCTGCCTTGATCCTGTAAGCTGATTGAAAAGTGTTGTCTTTCCGCTATTCTGATTTCCGACAAGCGCAAAGGTAAGCGTCACTCCCTCTGGCAGTGGATCTCCGCTGCCCTTCGGATGATACTTACCGCCCTCTCCGAGTCCCGGATGCTCGTTCACGTGTTTTTTCTTTTTCTTGTCTTCCTTAACACTTCCTGTCGCAGGTTCTACCGCTATCTGCGCAGCATCATCCAGCCTCAGTGTCAGCTCATAGCCGTGCAGGCATATTTCCACGGGATCACCCATGGGTGCAAATTTTACGATTTCTACTTCTGTTCCCGGGATAATACCCATATCCAGAAAGTGCTGACGAAGAGCACCGCTTCCTCCAACGGAAACAACTCTCGCCGATTCACCTATATTTAAGTCTCTAAGTGTCATTCTCTTACTCTTTCTTTTTCCTATTACTTTTGATCAGCCGGCAGAGCTAATTGCAGTCTCATAAGCCTTCAAAGTAGTTTTATCAAAGCATACCCATTCGATAAGGTCAAATGATTGCTGATCTTTCTCTGTATATTCCTTCACTGCAGCTACCGCAACTGCTGCCGCTTTTTCTACCGGATAGCCGTATATTCCGGTGGATATTGAAGGAAATGCGATCTTCCTTATTCCTCTTTCCTTTGCAATCGAAAGAGAGTTTATATAGCAATTCTTAAGCAGATCCGCTTCGCCTCTTTCTCCACCGTGCCACACAGGGCCAACTGTATGTATCACGTATTCACAGGGAAGTTCATATGCTCCGGTAATCTTCGCTTCTCCTGTTCGGCATCCATTGAGGGTCCGACATTCCTCTAAAAGCTTCGGTCCCGCAGCCCAGTGTATGGCGCCATCAACACCTCCGCCGCCGAGCAGAGACTGATTCGCCGCATTAACGATCGCTTCCACATCATCCTGCTTCGTAATATCACCAAGGATTGCCTTTATAACCATAAAAACACCTCCTATTTATCCACTCTTTCTTTATATATCGTACCATATTACAAAAATATACTCATCTAACTAATTGAGGACGGGGTTTGTGGTTCATTTTGGTTTCTACACCCCCGTCCCCAATTAGTTATCATCGAACAGCATTTTACCTTCTTCAAAAGTAAAGTCTAGCCATAAATATAAGCTTTCCCATTCCTGAATGATTTCTCCCGATTCAACATCATACTGTACAACACATCCATCATTCTTATCTGTACGATTCATGTCAAACCCTATTATTTCTCCATCACACAGGTTTCCTATCATAAAAATATTCTCAGGAACACCTACCCTTTTTTCTTCATAAAAATTATCCTCTAAGTATAGCTCTCCTTTTTTTCTTATCGCCTCTCCCAATATTCCCCAAAAACAAGTGCCTACAGGTAAAGCAAATAATTCTCCCCCATTAAAGCGTTTAAGCCATTTCTTGTAGCTATCAGGAATTATGATGTTGTACCTTTTTTCAAAGACCATAATCATCTCACCGGTTGCACTTTCATTTAATTGATGTATCCCCGATGAGTATTTTTTTATTTCTTCACAAATGTTATCCAATTTAGTATTCATTTGTCTTTTCTCTCTCATAATTCATATCAATGAACCCTTTAACAATAGCCCGAAAATACGCCTTTTGTAGTACTATTTTTTTCAATTACCTTTCTTTGTCAGTAAAGCTACTGTTTCTACATGGCAAAAAACGGCTTTACGTGCGTCTTAACATTAACAGTATGTGAAGGAATAGGGGCACAAACTCTTTAACGGTTGCTCAATTTTTTGAACACCACCTTAATCATCTTCTATAATTATATATCCTGAAGTCACGTTTGCTATTATTTCTTGTTTGCATTTTCTCTTTGTTTCCACAACGGGACGTATGTTTGATTTTTGCCTGTGTTAACTTTACAATTACCACTTGCTTTACCTTTAGCAATTCATTCAAGCTTGTTAATGATGCTATAGAATTTATAAACAAGAACTATCTGTCAGATATTTCCCTAAATGACGTGGCTCAGAAATTCTTTGTGAGTAAGGAACACCTCTCAAGACTCTTCAAAAAAAGAAACGGGATACAATCTTTTTTCGTATATAATGCAGTTAAAGCTGGAAGAAGCAAAGCGGCTTTTGAAGACAAATGACATGACCATAGACGATATTGCATTCCATTTAGGATTCAGTAACGGCAATTATTTCAGTAAAGTATTTAAGAAAAACTGCGGCATATCCCCAAGTGATTTCAGAGATGCTTAACAAGTTACGCTAGGCTCGAAAATACCTCGTTAAGTGCTCCGCATAACAAAATCCTGCAGTCCGGCTATATTGATCCGACTGCAGGATTTTATGTTTTTTTGAACTTATCATTCAAAAATCCCGTAAACAAAGCATTGAAATGCGGATTCCTGACATTTACACGCAAGAATATATGTTTTTATAATTAAAATTATATCTTAAATTTCTCCACCTGTTCTCCTATGGTGTCAACCGCCGTAGATACGGAATTTGCCGAATCGGATACTATTCCGCTTGCCTCCGCAACTGCTCTCGCACTCTCAGATACTCTTTCTACTGTAGCAGAAATTTCCTGAGTAGATGCCGACTGTTCTTCGGAAACAGACGCAAGATTCGTAGCTACATCATTGACATTTTCCATCTTAACAGCCATCTCGGACAAAGTATTTGACGTGTTGCTCAACTCTTCCGTAATCATCAGGAATGTTTCGGCCGCCTCTTCAACAGATGCTGCATTATTATTTATAAGCTTTGTATTTGCTTCTGCTTTTTCTGAAAGAGAATGCACCTTTCCAGTCATATCCTGTATGATCTCTGCAATTTGCTTTGTAGCTTCCGCACTGTTATTTGCCAATTGTCCTATCTCAGTTGCAACAACCGCAAATCCCTTTCCGGCTTCTCCTGCTCTGGCCGCCTCAATGGAAGCATTGAGTGAAAGAAGATTTGTCTGGCTGGATATAGAATTAATGAGATCTATTATCTGATTAATTTCCTGGGCAGCACTGTCTACTCCCATTACCGCCTCATTCATGTCAGACATGGATTTCATCACGTTGTCCATACCGGTTGCAACATTCTTCATATCCTTCTGACCGTTATCAGCCTTTACAACCAGTTCTTTCATGGATTGTTCAATTTCCTGTTCATTAGTTACCATGTCAGTAACAGTCTGAGCTAACGATGTGGCGTTTTCCGCAACCTCCGTAACTGCATCTGCCATATTCGAAACATTCGTCCTGATCTGATCCATCGACTCAGATTGCTCTCCGGCCGCTGATTTTAGGTCCTTCGCCGTTTCTTCCGAGCTTTTCGCATCACTTACCAGTCTTTCTGTCACACTATGAATGTCGCTGAGAGAATGCCTCATGTTTCTGACAAAATCTCCCATTGAATTGTTCATATAGGCAATTTCATCATTACCGCCGTCATGAATATCTGCAGTAAAATCACCTGCAGAAACAAGAGCAATATTTTCCGTAAGTGCGGCTACCGGTTTCTTTATAAGATCGGACAAAGTCTTCAACAATACTACGATTATTATCGCTAACACAATGAGCAACAGCACTGCAATAACCGTTATCATCCTGTAAATAGTTCCATACACGTCACTAACCTTTGCGTATGCTATTACTTTCCAGTCCGTTCCAACTACAGTATGAACGAATGCCAGATATCTGCCCTTTGCAGTTTCAACACTCTGCCCGCTGTCATCCTCCGCTGTTAAAAGAGATGTGATATGCTGCAAAAATGCATCCGTCTGGTCTGAAAGATTCTGGCCGCAAACACTTGGATCATCCTTGTATGAAAGTATCATTCCCTTCGATGTCACAAGCATTGCTCCACCGTTATCATATACCTGTACATTATTCAGAAATTCCTGCAACGATGACATCATTAGATCTGCAGCAATGACACCTTCTCTTCCGTCTTTTAAGTGCACATGACGAATAACAGTTGCACACAAATCCCCTGAATAACTGTCAAAATACGGCTCATCATAGTAATAGAAATAGGTATCATTGTATCCGATACCCTGCTGATACCAGTCGGATGTAGTAACCGGTTTTGAAGGCACAAATCCTGTGGGATTATAGTATTTGTCATCTTCCGTAGCAAGATAAACACCTGTGGGACATGTTCCGTAGCGATCAAGTGTTGTATTCAGATAACTCAATATCTCATCATCACTCTTAAAATCAAGATATTCAACTGTATCTGATATTCCATTTATATAGTAGAAAGTTGAATTCAGAGATTTATTCACTTCACCGGCATCAGTAGAAACTTCATTCTGAAGAGATGTGTACAAAAGATCTCGGATAACATCATTACCGCGGATAAATATTACCGCAACTATTAATGCCATGCTGATCACAATCATTGGTATAATTGTGACTACCAATTTAAAATTGATTGATCTTTTAACTTTTCTTTCATCATTATTCTCTTTTCTACCCATTTTGCCCTCTCTTTCACGCCGACCGCCTCATATCGCTGCAAAAAATCGCAGACACGCTTTCTCTCTCTCAAATATATCGACATTTGAATATGTTTTTTTAGTTTTTATGACAAAATCGTTCATGATAAATTTTCCAGAACATTCCTGTGGATTTACAGCTGCATCCTATTTCAACAGATAGTATCTTTTTCATTAACCTTGTACTTCTTCAATAAGATCAGATGTTTCTCCTGATACATGTACCGTTGACGGTGTCATCATGGAGTTTTTTCGTAAGCGTCAAATAATTCGCCCTGCAATAGAACAAGACCGCATTTCTGCGGTC
>CAMVTN010000047.1 GCA_947170415.1 uncultured Lachnospiraceae bacterium
GGTCTTATAAAAATCAATATCTGCCTTTTCTTCCAGACATTCAGCCACAACCTTTTGGAAAAGTGAAGGAGCGTTTACACAACCAATGACACGGTTTGCTATCGTAATGGCAGTAAATAGTTCTCCGCTCGGGTCTGCCTCTGTGGGCACTACAAGATAGCCTATTCTCTCTCCCGGCAAAGACAATGTCTTGGAAAATGAATAGCATACGATAGTATGATCATAATACTTTGTCACATAAGGAACTTCATCCCCATTGTAGACAAGTTCTCTATAAGGCTCATCAGAGATCAGAAAAATCTCGGTTCCAAGCTCTTTCTGCTTCTTTTCAAGGACTTCTGCTATCTTTTTAATCGTATCTTCGGAATAAATAACACCCGTAGGATTGTTAGGTGTATTGATGATGAGTGCTCTGGTGCGGTTTGTAATGCTTTGTTCAAGCGCTTCCACATCAGGCATAAATGTGCTCGTATCAGGATCTATGGCACGTAACTCTGCGTCATAGTTTGCCACGTAGTTTTTATACTCAACGAAATAAGGAGCAAAGGTCAGTACCTCATCTCCCGGATTAAGAATTGCTTTTAATGCACAGTTAAGACCCGCAGCAGCCCCTACTGTCATCATGATATTACTTTCATCAAAGGATGTCCCAAAACGCTTATTTATGGATGCAGCGATCTTTTCACGTACTTCAGGATAACCTGCATTGTTCATATATCCGTGAATGATGACCGGGTCTTCCGATTCCAACAGCTTTGCTACGGTTTCCCTGACTTTTTCCGGTGCGGGAACATTTGGATTTCCCAAAGAAAAGTCGTAGACATTTTCTTTTCCGTACTTTTCTGCCATGATCTTTCCTTCTTCAAACATCTGCCGGATCACGGAATTGTTGTTTACGAGGCCCTTCATCTTTTCAGATATCATTTCAACTGCATCCTTTCGTTTTTGTCACAAACTTGCGACGTTTTCACATTTAGTAGTCCAGCTTTTTGATTCCCGGCCAGTAACGGAGTACTGCTTTTCCGACGATCTTTTCTTCGCTGAGATATGTGTTATTCCAAAAACGGGAATCAGCTGAATTATTTCTATTGTCTCCGAGCATGAAATAATGTCCCTCGGGAACCTCATACGGACCATAATCTCCCTCAGTTGCAACTGTAAGATATGGCTCATCCAACTCTTCGCCGTTTATATAGACCTTTCCGTCACGGATATTTACGGTTTCTCCGGGCATTCCGACTATCCTCTTTATGTAAAGGATACTTTCGTCATCAGGGAATCGGAATATTATGATATCTCCCCTCTGTGGTTTATCAGCGATATACGCGAGACGCAGACCTATAACTCTGTCGTTGGTCATGATCGTCTTTTCCATTGAGGAACTTGGTACAGTTGCATTTACGATAATAAAGTTGTTAATAAAAAATGAAACGAGCACTGCAACCAATATCACAAGTACCCATTCCACTATCTCTTTAGCAACTCTGTCATAATTATTTTTACGCTTATTTATATCGAAATTCATCTGTGTATTTTCCTTTTCAAATTTATTAGTACTGCTACTACAAAAAAATGAGCAGATACTATCTTTAGAATTTTACCGCATGCTGCTACTTTTAACAAGCATAACAAACACGATAATTGACAGTGTAATGGGGATACTGTAAAATTGTTTGGATTCTGAAAAACAACTGTTTATGCGGTTTCCGGGAGATTTTCATGCTCTTTAATTCAATATCATTTGTAATTTTCTTTCCCATTGTCGTTATGGCATATTTCCTTATGCCGGTAAAACTGAGAATGGGATGGCTGTTAATAACAAGTTACTTTTATTATATGTGTCAGGGGCCGGTGTATGCGCTGCTCCTCCTCTGTTCTACTCTGATAACCTATACCGCCGGACTGCTTATGGGACGGTTCAATACTGATGTTACTGCAAAAAAGCTTACCATTTTTACGGCAGTGCTCCTTAATCTCGGACTTCTTTTTTACTTTAAGTATTTCAATTTCTTTATGGATAATATCGGGATTGATCCGGGCTTCAGAGTAGTATTGCCTGTAGGAATATCTTTCTACGTTTTCCAGGCTATCGGTTATATCGCAGATGTTTACCGCGGAAAGATCGCACCTGAGAAAAACCCTGTGCGCTACGCGCTTTTTGTATCGTTTTTCCCTCAGATCCTCGCCGGTCCAATTGGACGTGCTCCGGAACTCCTTCCGCAGTTTGATGAGATCCACACATTTGACTATGACCGTGTACGCCACGGTATGCTCCGTATGCTCTGGGGTTATTTCTTAAAACTCGTGATAGCATCGAGACTTTCGATTGCCGTGGAACTGATATTTAATAATTATTCATCCTGCTCCGGATGGCAGCTTTTCCTCGGTGCATCCGCTTACTCTTTCCAGATTTACTGTGATTTTGCGAGCTATTCCATTTTAGCTCTCGGTGCTGCGGAAATCCTTGGTTTCCGACTTACCGAAAATTTCCGTCAGCCTTTCTTTGCCCTGTCACTTGCAGAGCTTTGGAGACGCTGGCACATATCACTTATGAACTGGTTTAGGGACTATGTATATATTCCGCTTGGCGGAAGCAGAAAGGGAACGATCCGTAAGCATCTGAATACGCTTATCGTTTTCACACTTTCCGGACTGTGGCATGGCGCCGCATGGACTTATGTACTATGGGGTTTTCTATCCGGTGTACTGCAGGTCATCGGCACTCTTACAAAGCCTGCACGTCTCCGTATGATCTCGAGTTTTCCTCTGAAATCCGGAGCTGCCCATCACATTCATGTTTTTTTACAGCAGGTGATCACATTCCTGCTATTTACTTTCACAGTTGTGTTTTTCAAAGCCTCTGATATACCGACAGCTTTGGGAGTTCTCCGCGGTATTTTCACGGATTTCCATTTATCGGACATCCTTAGCCGTCAGATCTTCCAGATCGGTCTTGGTACAAAGAATCTTTTGATCGTCCTTGCGATGCTCGCAGTACTCTTTATCGTTGACACTATCAATGAGAAAACAGGTGACGCCGCAGCTGCTCTTTTCCGCCAGAAATGGTTCATACGCTGGGGAACATATTATTTCTTTGTTATCATGATACTCAGCAGCGCGAATATCGGAGCTGCACAGTTTATTTACTTTAATTTCTGACCTAATGGAGAACTGAAATATAAATGTCTCGCCACAATTTTTCTAAAATTATACGAAATCTGATCATTTTATCTCTGCCGCTTATCATCCTATGCGTATGGTGTGCACACTATCCTATGTCATATCTCGCTATAGAATATGCCATGTGGGCAGAAGAACGTGATTATACCCATACACCACCTGCAGAGAATACAGCTCTTTCATCTCCAGAAATTCTTATAATGGGTGACTCTAGAGCAAAATCAAGTTTTATGCCTGCCATTCTTTCTGAGGATAGTGACCATCAGATTTATAATATCGCGATCGGCGGTACGACTTCTGTTGAAATGTACTATGCATTATCAAACTATCTTAAGCACCATGATGCTCCGGAGGAAGTGATCCTGACTTTTGCACCATATCACTTCTGCACGATGGATAACTGGCAGCAGACGCTCTACTATAATTACCTCACTCTTCCGGAATTATTTGAAGTTGAGCGCCGTGTTTCAGCTGTCGGAGGCGATGAGACCACTCGTTACAGCGGTTGGTTTGCAGATATCATCTCCTTTAAGCTCCGTCTCCCGAATAAATATCTGGACGCAGTATATACCGCCCATTTTACCGGTAATTACAGTTCAAATATGGAGAAGTACCATTCCGTACAGAAAGATATGGGATATACCGAGTTTGGAACAGATCCCGGGAACGACAGGCCTAATTATGAAACGCATCACAAGACCTTCGATTCTTCTCCGCTGATTCTTGACTACTACGACAGGCTTCTGAGCCTCTGCAGGGACAATAACATCCATGTCTCGATAATACAGGCACCTATAAACGAAGCGTCCTCTCCGCTTATTACAGACGATTTCATGAATGGCTACAATAGCTTTCTATCTTCTGTACAGGAGAGTTACCCGGAGTTTACTGTAGAAACAGAGATCCCTGTATATGATAATAAATACTTCGGTGACAATAACCACCTAAACCGAAGCGGCGCAGAGAAGTTCTCAAATGAATTTCGTGATAAATATTCAGAATTATTGAAATGATTTCAGTACAAAACACCCTCGCATTGAAAGCTGCGAGGGTGTTTTGCATATAACATACATGTTTTATTAAAGTACCTTTGACAGAAACTCCTTAAGTCGGGGAGTCTGTGGTTCTGTAAAAAACTTATCCGGTGTATTTTCTTCCATGATGATACCATCAGCCATAAAAAGCACCTTAGTGCCAACTTCACGTGCAAATCCCATCTCGTGTGTTACCACTACCATGGTCATTCCATCGTCAGCCAGCTGCTTCATAACATCAAGTACTTCACCTACCATCTCCGGATCAAGCGCAGATGTGGGCTCATCAAAAAGCATCACTTCCGGATTCATACAAAGCGAACGAACAATTGCTATTCTCTGCTTCTGACCGCCGGACAAAGATGACGGATATACATCCGCTTTTTCCTCAAGATTAACACGCTTAAGAAGATTAAGAGCTTTTTCCTTTGCTTCTTCCTCTTTCATGATCTTAAGCTTGACCGGAGCAAGCGTAAGGTTCTCCATAACAGTCAGATTATTAAAGAGATTAAATGTCTGAAAAACCATTCCCATTCTCTGACGAACCTTATTTATGTCAGTCTTCGGATCAGTGATATTTTCTCCATCAAAGATAATATCTCCGCTGGTAGGCGTTTCCAAGAGGTTAAGGCATCTTAAAAACGTGCTCTTTCCTCCGCCGGACGGACCTACTATAACAATTTTTTGTCCCTGCTCAACTGTATAATCAATGCCCCGAAGAACATGATTTACAGAGCCATCCATATTTTTAAAATCTTTAACGATATTCTTAACGGTTATCACTTCTTCTAAGCCTCCTTTCCACTACACCGAGGACCAGCGTCAATGCCTTGATAACGACAAAGTAGATCACAGCGGCACCTATAAGAGGCATAAATGCCTCATAGGTTCTGGACTGGATCAGATTCGCTGCTCGGGTAAGGTCATTAAGACTTACATATCCGACGATAGCCGTCTCTTTAAGGAGTGTTATGAACTCATTTCCCATTGGCGGAATGATATTTTTCATTGCCTGCGGCAGTACTATATAACGCATGGTCATACCCTTTGTAAGACCAAGAGAACGTCCTGCTTCCATCTGTCCCTTGTCAACTGCCAGGATACCTGCACGAACGATCTCTGAAACGTATGCAGCAGAATTTAATCCGAAGGACAGTGATGCTACAAGCACACCATTATTACTGCTCTTCATAACGATAAACCACATAATAAGGAGCTGCAGAACACTCGGTGTTCCACGAATGATATCGACATATGCGGTTGCAATATAATGCATGACCCCCGGCTTTCCGTTTCTATGTGTCGAAAGCTTCATAAGTGCCAGAACAGTTCCGAGTATAAGACCAAGGATCGCTGCAAAAAACGCGATCTCGATAGTAATTCCAAGTCCCTTCAGATATAGCTGCCAGCGATTCTCTGCTATAAATGCCGAGGTAAATTTCTCACCAATAGTCATCGTTTACTCACCTGTAATATTTTCTGCTACGAGCTTATCGAATGTTCCGTCTTCCTTAAGCTCCTTAAGTGCCTGATTTACTGCCTCCACAAGAGCTGCATCACCCTTAGGCATTGCAATTGCATAATTCTCTGTCTCAAATCCAAACTGAGTTCCCTCAAGAGCTGTAAGCTCTTCAGCATGCTGGCTTACAAATTCCTGTGCCGGATTTGCATCGATGATAACGCAGTCAACACGGCCATTCAGAAGATCATTTACAGCATCTACAGCCTTGTTGTACTGTGAAACCTCTGATCCTTCAATATCAGATGCAATAAAATCACCTGTTGTTCCAAGCTGTACACCAATCTTCTTATTCTTAAGATCATCTGCTGAAGCGATCTCAGAACCGTTAACAACAATTACATTCTGAACAGCTTCGTAATAAGGATCGGAGAAATCAACCATTTTCTGACGCTCTTCTGTAACTGTCATTCCTGCAATAGCAATATCGATCTTGTTTCCGATAGAAGCTACGAGAGAATCAAACTCCATATCCTTAACCTCTACCTTTTTGCCAAGCTTCTCACCAATAGCATTGATAAGATCGATGTCAAATCCTGCCGGTGTGCCATCATCTCCTGCATACTCAAACGGAGGAAATGCAGCATTTGTACCAATGATAAGTGTATCCTTATCAAGAGCTGAGCCTGAAGCAGAAGCAGTTTCAGTTGAAGCTGCTGCGGCTTCTGTTGATGCTGTCTCAGCTGCTGCAGACGGAGCAGATGAAGAGCTTCCACATGCTGTAAGAACAGATACACCAAGAACACCTGTTAAAACCAATGCAAGTAACTTTTTCATAAAAACCTCCTTAAAAGAATACCCCCTTACAAATGGATATTCATTGAATAAAAAGTGCATATAACGCATAACTTCATAACGCAATATACCACGATTTATCGTTGTATTCAAGTATTCAACGAATTTTATTGATTTTATTTTATATTTAAATGATGTATTTTATTCAAACGTGCATGAATACCCGCAACAATTCTCAGTTAAGCAGACCTCGCAGCTCTCTATATACGTGCCCTATAGGAAGACCTACTACATTACTGTAATCTCCACGTATACTGCGGATATATTTTGCAAATCCGCCCTGTATAGCATATGCACCGGCTTTATCCATGGGTTCTCCGGTAGCGATATATGCCCGGATCTCCTCATCACTGACCGGATAAAATTCAACTGCAGTCCTCTCATTAAAGGCCTTACAAGAAGGCTCGCTATTAACATCCTTTACCACTATAACCACCCCTGTATAAACCTCGTGGCTTCGTCCCTGTAGCTCTTTCAGATATTCAAAGGCTTCCTTTTCATCAGAAGGTTTGCCAAGGATCTTTCCATCGATAGCAACTACAGTATCTGCAGCGAGAACGACAAAATTTTCATCCTTTCCTTCTTTTAAGACCTTTTCCATAACATCTTTTGCCTTCCCTCTGGCAATTTCCTCAGCTATGGCAGACGGTTCTCTTGAGGTATATATTTCATCACTATCACTGGTAACTACAGTAAACGGAATATCTGCTTTAGCCAGTAATTCTTTTCTTCTGGGCGATGCCGATGCAAGTATCAGCTTTCTTTTTATTCCATTTCCCATGATATATCCTAAGTCTCCTTTCTCGGAACAAAATATTTCTTAATTATTGATTCTACCCTTTTTACATCGGACGTTTCAATCTGTTTAAACAGAAAAAGCCCACAGGCTTTTGCCTGTGAGCTCTCTCTTAAGTATCTTCAGATAATCGCTATCGTTAGAATTACTCAGCCTCTGTAGAAGCAACCTCTGTAGAAGCAGCCTCAGTTGAAGCAGCCTCTGTAGCCTCTGTAGAAGCAGCCTCTGTAGCCTCAGTAGCCTCTGTAGAAGCAACCTCTGTAGCCTCTGTGGAAGCAACCTCTGTAGAAGCAACCTCTGTAGATGCAACCTCAGTAGAAGCAACCTCTGTAGAAGCTACTGTAGAAGCCTCTGTAGAAGCTGTCTCAGCTGTCTTAGCGCCACAACCCATCATAAGTGTAGCAGCAACCATAGCAGATACCATAAGTACAACGATCTTGTTTCTCATAATTTTTTTCCTCCTCGTCGTGAATTAAAAATAATATTATAAATTGCTTAATGCAGATGTGTTTCTCACGACACTAGGAAGTATAACGCTATCGCTTTTCTTTGTAAACACTTTTTGGACGATTTATGAATTTTTTGCGTTTCTATTCATAATTCGTTCATAATTCCATCATAATATACATATTCGATATTATTTTTTTCTATTCATTGTTTAAAATGTATATTCAATTCTTAAGATTTCCTTATGATTCGAAAGATAAAGTGATGTTCAGTCCAAAAACATACATTCTGAACCATGGTCCAAACAGGTCACAATTAAATAAAAATGAGACGATCATGAACGACCGCCCCATTTTGTTAGCAAATTTTGAACTTTTTTCAACCCTTTGCACGAAGTGCTGCAAGTTCTGCAGATGCTGCTCCGCTCAAAAGAGTGTTATATCTGTAAAGGATATATCCTGTGTAGCCCTGTGCACGAGCCTTGTCACACTGTGTAGCAAGGTTTGTGGAATTAAGAGCCCAACCCGGATCGCTTGCTATCGGCTGTCCTGCCTTGTATGCTGCAAGTCCTACATAAAGAGGGATTCCTGCTGTATCGATAGCCTTGAACTGTGCAATACGATTGCTGTACATTGTTACATTTGCTGCAGCGCTGTACTGATCTGACCAGTAGATCTGAGGTGCCAGATAATCAACGTAGCCCGGTGTAGAAAGCCATGTATCAACGTCTGCACTGGATGCACGGAGATTTGAAAGGTTTCCTGCCGGAGAAATACCAAATACCTTTCCTGATGCAGCACATACCTGATGTACTGAAGAAACCATTGAATTTACAGATGCCTTTCCGATTGCCGGGAAATAATCATCAAAATGGATTCCATCAACTGCGTATTTGCTTACTATTTCCTGTACACCTGCAACTACATTGCTGTTTGTAGCAAGCGCTGCATTTCCGGTGATAACACCGTTTCTGTAACCATAAGGATTGATCCATGCATGGAACTGAAGTCCCTTACTGTGTGCGATAGATACCATATCCGCAAGAGGATCAAATCCCGGATTACCGTTCAGCATCATTGTGCTCCACGGATAAATATTTGACGGGTATACCGCATCATTGTGTGAACGAACATGAACAAAAATCGCGTTTAAGCCATTTGCAGCTGCTGTATCACAAACTGAAGTGAATGATGCATCAAAAGATGCCTGATCCTTACCCCTAAGATATAACTGCCAGTCAAGGAAGGAAAACCATACACCCTTTAATCCCGGTGTAGCTGCGGCAGCATTTGCATCAACGCTTCCAACACCCGAAACACCTGCGAGCATCGAAAAAACCAGCATAGCTGCCAGAAATTTCTTTATAAGCTTCATAAATAAAAGCCTCCCTTATTTCTTTGCCTTTTCGTCGAGATCCTCATAGATCGCGGCAAATCCGCTCATATCGCCCTTATCACGGATCTCAAGGCCATTCTTTGTTCTTTCAAAGATCAGAGACACCTTATCATCTTCATAAGTTGCCTGCCAACGATCCTCTGTATCTGCAGTAGCGATTCCTGCAAGCTCCGGCTCTTCCTCACCATCTTTTGTGATGGTGAACTCAAACGAATTATCGTCTGCCGGTTCCAAATGTACGGTTCTGGGTTCCAGATAGAAATCTCCCTCCCAATTTACATCCGCATCTTTTTTCTCATTGTAATACTCGAAAGTAGAATAATCGGAAATTTTATCTGCTTCCAGATCGTAAACCACTACATCGCCCGAAACAGCATTTACAGCGAGCATTTGATCCAACTCATTATTATCTGAATCTACTACTGTATAGGTGTAATACTCTTCGGTTCCAATATCTCTAAAGTCATTGAAAACTGCCTGACATTCTGTTCCATCAAGTTTTTCTGCAAGGATAGCATCTGCATCTCCCTGACCGATCTGAATGATCTCCTCTTCTGTCTCTTCTGTTTCAGCTGATTCCGTTTCTGAGGTTTCCGTTTCTGCCGACGTAGTGCTTCCTGCCCCGCTGCCGTTGGAGTTAACCCCGCAGGCAGTGAAGGACAGAACACATCCTGTCAGTAAAAACAGCAGGATCTTTTTCTTCATAAATTCCTTTCGTGTTGCACTCCTGCATAACAGGAGTTTTTACATCAATCTTTATTCCAGTAATTTGCGATTGCCTTTGCTTCTGCCTCTGCGATCGCATCCTGATTATTGATAAGCTGATTAAGGTCAGAGCTGTTGCTCATGAAACCATGTTCAACGATCAGACCAGGGATTCCCTTGGCAGCCGATGTACGGATTACTGAATAATAATCACCGTTATCGCCTTCACGTGTCTTTGCTCCATCATTTTCTGTGCTCATTGCTGATGAAACACCGGAAGAAATAGCTGCTGCAAGCTTAGGTGCCGCATACTGCTTCTTTATTGAATAGTATACCTTTGTTCCCTTTGAACTGCTGCTGTCGCTGTAATCGCAATGAAGACTTACAAAAAGATTACAACCTTTATCCTTTGCGATATCTGTTCTGCCTGTAAGTGACACATAGCTGTCATCTTTTCTTGTGTAATAAACAGTTGCGCCGTACTTATTTGAAAGAATATTTCCAACTTTCTTTGCAAGAGCCAGATTTACAGCCTTTTCATAATAAGTTGTTCCGTTAAGTGTTCCCTTTGTACCTGAATCCGTTCCGCCGTGACCAGCATCCAGACATACAACCAGTCCGTCTGTCTTTCCGGAACCATCATCACTGCTTCCGTCGGATGAAGATGTAGTTACCTCTACTTCGATCTCATCGTAAACATTGTTCGGATCACTCTTTGAAGAAGCTGTCAGATATACATTATGGCCTTTTGTAGACTTGATACCCTTGATCTTACCATTACTATCAACTGTTATGTACTTCTTAAGCTGTGTAGCTGTGAGATCATCACAGTACAGTGCATAATCAACATCCTTGTTGAAAAGATATACTTCCTTAAAATCAGACTTTGACAGATCATCCATTGTCGTAGGCTGTTTAAGCGGCTTGTACTTAAGTGTAGTTGCTGTTGTGTTTCCTACACCAACCTTGTACAGATTCTTTGCCTTAAAGGAGATTTCTGTCGGATTCATGTAGTAGTAAGAAGAAGGTTCACTAAGGATATAACCGTCCTGATTCTCACCAAGCTTCAAAATAACTGTTTGATCAGTCTTATAAGCGGACTGAACTGTGTACTTTATGAGATAACCGTTCTCAATCGTTTTTTCATTTGTACTTGCCCAATGCTTATTCTTGTTTCCACTCTTATAATCCTGCAGAACTGTTGTAGAAACATGTGAATCGTATTTCTTTGTCTGAGAGCTGTAGCTGTAAACATCTCTCACAACGTAGTATCCGACAATACCTGATTCTTCGTCAGACCATGTGAGCTTTGCATCACTTCTCTGCCCACCATCTTCATAGAATACAGCCTTAAGGCTCTTAACCTTGCTCTGACGACCATAAGTCATTACTGTATCCGACGTATCAAGGGCTGTTCCCATTGAAGTACCGTCGTTCTTTCCCTTCTTATATGCAGTAACCTTTGCATAAACTGGAATACCCATAGTTACATCATTTAATGTAAGTTTCCTTGTGGAATACATGCTCTTCTTTGTATTCTTGTCACAGAATACTGATGTAACTCCTGTTGCAAAAGTCTTATCTGTTGAATACTCAACAAGATATCCTGTTGCGCTCTTAACCTTTGTCCAGTTAAAGTGGATCTTTGTCTTGCTGTCTGCTTTTCCTGTAAGTGTAGGAGCAGTTGCTTCAAGCTTACACTTAGTAGTAACAGTCCATCTTGTCTCCGGAACAGTAACAGTCTTTCCGTAATCAACTACTGAAACTTCATTTGCACGAACTCTGAATCCGAATGTATGATTGTTCATTCCGGATACAGTGACATTTGATGCACCGGAGTCAACGTAATTATTTACGCTTAGAGTTCTCTTGCCGTTCTTTGACTTATATGTACCCTTTGTAACCTTGTCAGAAGTAATATCGATCTCGTCTGTTATTTTTTTCTTCTTTGTATCCCAGTGCTGAAGAGTATATGAACCCTTTTTGCCGCCAGTTGCAACAAACTGTACATTAATGTTTGTCTTGCTCTTCTTTGTAGTAGCTGAAATGATACGGGGCGCTGCCTGAATATATGCAGGTGTTTCGCATTCACCCTTTACACCACTGGCATCTACTCCGTATGCAATGATCTTATAGATAAGAGTCTCACCATCAGAAGACTTCGCATCTGTGTAGGTTGTCTTTAATACACGATCAGCCAGAGCATCCCATGTACCGTTTTCATTGTATCTATAAACAGAATATGTAGCCTTCTGCTTTCTGCCGCCTGACTTATACGTCTTTACAGCCTTCCAGGAAAGCTTTACATTTCCGTTTGTCTGGATCGTTGCCTTTACATTTTTCGGTGTATCAAGGTCATTTACTTCATTTCTGGATGCAGTAACGATCAGATCACCAAAAACCTTATTAAAGTTATAGTTTGATGAAACTGATGTAGCATTCTCTGCTTCCATTGTGAAAGTGTTCTTTACAGAGCCGGGCTCAGTAATAGATGCATTAAATACTGCCTTAAAGTGGTCGTTATTGAGATAACTGCCCGTTACCGTATAGGACGCGTCATTATTGGAAAGCGGTTTTCCATCGTACTCTTTATAAAGAGTCTGTGACTCGACTGTAATGTCAATAGGTTTTACAACCAATAAATATTGTTCAGAACAGTTTGCTTCATTTGAATTTTTATAAACATAGACTCTTGTCACACCTGCTGCATTTCTTGACGGCTCTACAGTACCGTTATCAAAAAGCTGAAGCGCTTCATCAACACCATTCCTGTACTTAAAGCATGTCCCTGCCTCAAATGTCCTGCCACTCTTATGATCCTTACCATCATAAGTATACGTATACATTGTGATGGTACTCGTCTCATCGATCTTAGCATTGTCAACTGATACTGATGCTATCTCTGTACTGCCTGCAACCTGACTGTCTTCCGTACTCTGCTCTGCGTCCGCAGTCTCTGTACTCTCTGTGCTTTCTTCTGCTGCTTCTGTAGATGATTCAGTTGTCTTTTCTTCCGCACTATCTTCTGTAGACGCAGTCTCCTGTGCTTCTTCAGAAAAATCCGTGCTTATCTCCTCCTGAATTGCAGCTGTAGGAGCTGCAGCTTCACTTGCATAAGCCGTGACGCCCATATTTCCAAACGCCATGGATGCAGAGAGAAGGAGAGTCATTAAAACCTTCAAACGTCTTTTCATTCTCTGTCCCCTTTGTTGATAAAAATTTTGATGGGTTTTAGATTATGTAACCTTATTAAGTATACATACCTTTTAGAAATATAGCATACTAATCTAGGTTTTACCACAAATTCAACGATAATTAAGAAATAATAAGATAGTGAATTTGTTGTTATTTTATGTAATCCGTTTTTTCAAACTGCATATCATTTTATACAGCTATCGTACCTGTTGAACTGATTTCCAAATACGATTCCCAAAATTACCGATCACGTTTTAAAGTACCAATTCCTATACACAAAGGTTTTATTTCAAACCTTAACTTTCTCTTAAGATGATCATGACAGGGTGCGTGAGCTTCATAAGAAGCGAAGCAATTCATGTCATCAAGAAAGCGCAAAAAATCCCCACGGCACTTTTCGTACCGTGAGGCTGTATGAATTATCTGTCTTCTTTTTTATTAAGTGTATCCGGATATGTATCTGTCGGCAGATCGAAGTTTACTGCCTGCGCATACAAAATATCCATCAGATCATCAACATTATCCGGTGTGACATATACACCAAATCCCTCAGATAAGAGCTGCGGATCTGTCTCATCGTGATACATCGTGTCTATGATCATTCCTGAAACCTTTGGCGAAAAATGACTGGTTTCATAGTAATTAGTCATGTCGAGAGTCACACTGTTGAATCCACTGAAATTCCAATAGGGAGTTACCTCCGCAAGCTTCCTTAAAAATACCAGATATCCATTCGCTATATCCTTTTGATAAGTATATCCATTTATAGGATTTGTAAAGATCCTGAGCTTAATATTGTTTTCCTTACAAAAATCAACTATCTCGCGGATCTCGTCAAAAGCTTCTTCTCTCGGAGAATAGTAATCAGACCATGTAGGTTCTGTCCTGTCATAGTGAAAATCCGGCTTTATGTTCAGATTTTCCGTACCGGTTTCCAGAAGTCTCTCGCCATATTCAGGATCAGTATTTTTGTGATCCATGATAACTGAAAGAGAATCCGACAAGGTGATCAGATCAAAATAGCTAAGATAAAAATCGAGCTTATCCATTAAAGAACCATTCCACGGAAAATTTCTCCTGTAAAGCTGCTCATCATGGAACGAAGGATCAACAAAGTAAGAAATATCGTCTATCCCTATGGTTACATTTTTCGGGATGATACCACGGCTTTTCAACACTTTCAGATTATCCATATGTTCAGCCGGAGTTCCCTCTGAATACGACATATCATAGTAGTTTCCGTCATCCATTTTGGAAACATCAAAGAAACCTACCCTCGACGATCCAAATAAAAATGAATCATACTTATCCGGATTCGTCAGGACATTTTTCATCTTTACGTAGCTTTTATTCGGTTCAACGCCATTATTCCGGATATTGTTCCAATGGAATATATTGTAAGGATCCAGGAGAACCGCAAATGGGATGAATATGATCCCCAGGATCAAAACAAAGATCAGGCATTTTGTTAAAAACTTTTTCATAAGTGCCTCTCTATCTCTTAGAAACTAAAATAGATAAACTGCTGTGATGTACCACCGTGAAGTTCCGATACGATGATAACAACCGTCAGAGCAACATACAGGAGCCAGCGCACAGGTGCCTTGATCCTGCTTATCTCCTGCGGAATATCATGCTTTAGAGATATAAAATCATAAACCATAAGGAAAATAAGAGCTGCAAAAAGCTTTATAATTCCAAAGGTTGTGAGACTCATGTCTACCATCATCTTAGTCCATGCATCAGCAAAATGGAACACTACTCCATTATGGAAATGCGTCACTACAAAGAACGCATCAGAAATAGTATCGGCACGGAAGAATACCCAGGCAACGCTCACCAATATAAAAGTAATGAGCCAGTGCATAAAATTGGAAGCTGCGAGTTTAATAGTGAGTTTTCCGCCATTCGCGGGCATCTCAATGATCTTCTTATCCTGAGGCTTCTTTACAAGATCACGGAAGAATCCCTCTATTATCTGATACAGACCATGAAGTCCGCCCCAGATAACAAATGTCCAGTTTGAGCCATGCCACAGGCCTGATACCAGCATCGTGATCATCTGGTTCAGATCTTTACGGATCTTTCCTTTTCTGCTGCCTCCGAGAGGAATATAAACATAATCTCTGAACCATGTTGACAGAGAAATATGCCAACGGCTCCAGAACTCACGGACCGAACGCGCAAAGTACGGACTCTTGAAATTATCCATAAGATCGATATTAAAGAGCTTTGCCACACCTATCGCAATATCCGTATAGCCGGAGAAATCGCAGTAAATCTGGAACGTGTACATTACCGCTGCCATTATAAATGTCATTCCAAAATAATACGGTACGGCGCCAAATATCCTGTCCACATAGATAGCCAGTGAATCTGCGATTATCAGCTTTTTAAAATAACCCCAAAGCATGAGCCTGAGTCCATAAACAGCCTTGCGGCCATCAAATTCCTTTTCATCAAAAAACTGATGCATGAGCGGCTCTGTCCTGCCGATAGGTCCCATTATTATCTGAGGGAAGAATGAAATGTACAAAGCGAGACGCGCAAAGTTTTTCTGAGGTTCTATCTTTCCCTTATATACATCAATGAGGTAACTCACCGACTGGAACGTATAAAAAGAAATTCCCGCCGGCATCAGTATTTTTAATGTATGCGGATGCAGATGGATACTAAAGAAATTCAGGAAATCCGTTGCAGATTCGATCGCAAAATTATAGTACTTAAAAAATCCCAGTAAACCGAATACGCATAAAAGTGTTGCCGCGAGCACTGCTTTTTTCTGTGTTTTTGTATGTGACGCCGCAACAAAACGTGCCGATCCGTATATCACAAGAGTCGTGAAAAACAGAAGCAAAACATATTTCGGACTGGTCGCCAGATATGAATAGTAGCTTATTACCAGCAATACGATCCAACGGATCTTTACCGGGGCTGCCCAATAGATCAAAAAAGCTATCGGAAGAAAAAACAAAAATGAAAGTGAATTAAATAGCATGATCAGACTTTACCTTTTCCTATTGACTTAGTATGGAATGTAGGATAAACTATTTGCATACCCACCTCTGTCACTATAAGGCAGGGGAGCAAAGCAAACCGAGTATGATTATATCATATGCATCGGGGGATTTGTAGAAAGGAGACAACGAATATAAGTATGAAGATTTCTACCCGCGGAAGATACGCCGTTCGGGTAATGCTTGATCTTGCTCTCCATAATACCGGAGAATACATCAAGGTAAAGGATATTGCCCGTAGGCAGGATATC
>CAMVTN010000048.1 GCA_947170415.1 uncultured Lachnospiraceae bacterium
TATCGCTGTATGCAAATGATTACAGAGCGGGAGAGAGAACTTTTCAGCTCTTAACTCAGGCAGCAGGAAGAGCCGGAAGAGCAGACAGACCGGGAGAAGTTGTGATACAGACATATTCTCCGGAACATTACAGTGTTGCCGCAGCGGCACGTCAGGATTATAATGATTTTTACGCTGAGGAAATAGGGTATCGAAATCTTATGGGATATCCGCCGGTATCACATATGCTGAAGGTCCTTGTTGAAGACAAAGATCCGGATCGTAGTAAAGATATGGCATCCGATATGGCAAATGTGGTAAAATCCTTTGGCATCGGAATGGTAATTGGACCGGCACAGGATTCCATATGGAAGATTAAAGATATCTACCGCAATGTTTTTTATATAAGACATGCGGATATGGAAGTGCTGGCAGATGATAAGGATATATTGGAAAACTGGAGGCGTGAAAACCCTACGGGAAGCACTCAGGTACAGTTTGACTTTGATCCTATGTAAAAAGAAAGTAATTGAGGAATAATAAGAATGGCATTAAGACAGATCAGAACAATCGGAGATGATATCCTTAATAAGAAGTGTAAGGATGTAAAGGAAATGACACCGAGGATCAGAGAGCTTATAAGTGATATGTTTGACACTCTGTATGATTCAAATGGAGTAGGTCTTGCAGCACCTCAGGTGGGAATACTTAAAAATATTGTTGTTATCGACTGTGGAGATGATCCGCATGTGCTTATCAATCCTAAGATCGTCGAAACAAGCGGAGAGCAGACAGGAAGCGAAGGATGTCTTTCCGTTCCGGGAAAATTTGGTATGGTGACACGTCCCAATTATGCAAAAGTTGTTTTTCTTGATGAAAACATGCAGCCGTCTGAGCTTGAAGGAACAGAGCTGCTTGCCCGTTGTATCTGCCATGAGGTAGACCATCTTGAAGGTCATCTTTATGTAGAAAAGGTAGAGGGCGAACTTCACGACAATGATGAGCTTGAAGAGGAAGAGTGAAATACATGAAGATTATCTTTATGGGAACACCCGATTTTGCTGTCGGTACATTAGATGCACTGGTAGAAGCAGAACATGAGGTTTCGTTGGTTGTCACACAGCCTGATCGTGTAAAGGGACGTGGAAAAACAGTTTCAATGCCTCCGGTAAAAGAATGTGCATTGAGACATGATATACCTGTTTTTCAGCCTGAAAAGGTCAAAGAGAATGAGGCAGTTATGAGACTCAGGGCAGAAAATCCTGATATTATCGTAGTTGCTGCTTTTGGACAGATTTTATCAAAAGAAATCCTTGAACTTCCTAAATATGGATGTATAAATGTTCATGCTTCTCTTCTTCCTAAATATCGTGGTGCAGCACCTATTCAGTGGTCGATAATCGACGGCGAAGAAAAGACCGGTGTAACGATAATGCAGATGAACGAAGGCCTTGATACGGGAGATATCCTTACTCAGAGAGAAGTGCCTATCTTGTCGACAGAAACAGGAGGTTCTCTTTTTGATAAACTTGCTGAAACAGGAGCCTCTCTTTGTGTTGAGACGATTTCTGAGATCGAAAAGGGAAATGTTAAGCCTGTAAAGCAGGACGACAGTTGTTCTTCATATGCAAAGATGTTAAAGAAGGAGCTTGGACAGATTGATTTTTCTGAATCTGCTGAAAATATCGAACGTCTGGTAAGAGCTCTTAATCCCTGGCCAAGTGCATATACAAAGCTTGATGGTGAGATGCTCAAGCTTTGGGAGACAGAAGTTGTACAGGAAGACAGTGAAAGTGATGCTGGCGTGATCACGGACGTATCAAAGGATTACTTTACGGTATCTTGCGGTAAGGGTCAGCTTAAAGTCCTTTCTTTGCAGAAAAACGGCAAAAAGAGAATGACAACACATGACTTTTTGCTTGGACATCCGTTAAAGAAGGGAACAGCACTAGGTCAGTGAGTTAAAAATGTAAAAGCTGATTTAATCACGTTTTATGAATTAATACATAAATAATTCAGATTTTTGTGATAGTCTGATAAAAATAGATTCGTATCTGCGAAGATATAATTTTGATACGAAAATTCCTTCTGAGGAGGATTTACTATGTATTTTAGTCCATATATGATGTTTGATCCGACCTATATTCTTGTGTTAATAGGACTTATTTTGTCTATGGCGGCATCAGCAAAGGTTAAATCGACGTTTGAGAAGTATTCGAGAGTACGTTCATCAACAGGTATTTCCGGTGCTGAGGCGGCATCTCAGATACTTAGGAGAAACAATATACTTGATGTACAGGTACGTCATATAGGTGGTAATCTTACGGATAACTTTAATCCGATAAATAAAACTTTGAACCTTTCTGATGCTACATATGCGTCCAGTTCAGTGGCATCGATAGGTGTAGCAGCGCATGAGTGCGGTCACGCATTGCAGCATGCTGAAGGATATTTTCCTTTATCACTTAGAGCAGCTATTCTTCCTGTTGCAAATTTCGGATCGACTGTGAGTTTTCCGCTCATTATGATCGGATTTTTCCTAGGAGCCGCAAGAGGCGGATTTGGGCAGACTCTCATAACAATAGGAATATGGCTGTTTTCGTTTGCTGTTCTTTTTCAGCTGGTCACACTTCCTGTAGAGTTTAATGCAAGCCGCAGAGCGTTGGCGATTTTGGAACAGGAGCGGATACTTTATCCGGAAGAACTGAAAATGACACGTGAGGTTCTTACAGCAGCGGCGCTTACTTATGTAGCGGCAGCGGCAGCATCAGCTCTTCAGCTTTTACGTCTCGTTATTCTTTTCGGAGGAAACAGAAGGGATGACTGAAAATATAAATCTCAGGGCAGTTGCTCTGGATATTCTCATCGAAACAGAAAAAGATGAGGTTAAAGCAGGTGAATACATACGGTCGGTGCTTGATCGATATGGATATCTCGATACACGTGATCGTGCGTTTATAAAAAAACTTACAGAAGGCACGCTGGAGCGGCGGATCACATTGGATTATGTGATCGACCGCTTTTCACGCGTTAAGACGGCAAAAATGAAGCCTGTCATCCGAGAAGTACTCAGAATGAGCGTTTTTCAGTTGATGTTCATGACGCATGTGCCTCATAGCGCGGTTTGTAATGAAGCGGTAAAACTCGTACGAAAGCGTCGTATGAATGGGCTTTCGGGTTTTGTTAATGAAATTCTGAGAAATATTATCAGAAATCCTATAGATCTGGAAAGCATATCTGATCTGTCGGTGAAGTACTCAATGCCAAAGTGGATCACAGAACGTTTTATTCAGGAATTTGGATCTGAAAAGGCAGAAGATATTTTCCGTGCATCACTGGAAAGCAGACCGGTCTATATACGTACAAACACAGCGGTGATAGAACCGGAAGAACTGGAAAAAAGGCTCATTTCAAGTGGTATTAGCGTAAAGAAGATATCGGAGCACAGAGGAGCATTTGAGGTTTCGGATTTTGAAGCAATTGATCGTATGCCTGAGTTTTCTGAAGGACTTTTCTCTGTGCAGGACCTGAGTTCCATGACAGTCGGGGAATTTGCATCTGGTGATTTTTCAAATGCGCAGGAAATAAATGATGCTGCAGACGTGTCCGATCTTCCTCAGACTATCCATGTGATCGATGTTTGCGCAGCACCGGGAGGAAAATCCTGTCATGTTGCAGAATTACTAAAGACTCGTGGAATGGTTGAAGCACGGGATATTTCTGATAGAAAGATAGACAGGATTCTTGAAAATCGAGACCGTTTGGGACTTGAAAATCTTGATGCGGTTGTTATGGATGCATGTGTGCATGACGAAGAGTCTGACAACACTGCAGATATACTGATCTGCGATCTGCCATGTTCCGGCCTGGGCGTAATGGGCAGAAAAAATGAATTGAAATACCGGGTTAAACCGGAAGATATCTCAGCTCTTGCTGAGCTTCAGAGAAGCATATTAAAGAATTCTGTTTCGTATCTGAAAAAGGGCGGCAGGCTTGTTTTTTCTACATGTACGGTCACTCATGAAGAAAGTACAGATCAAAAACGATGGATAGAAACCGAACTTGGTCTGATACCTGAGGCCGAAAGGATGTATCTGCCTTCGCCTGGCGGACCGGATGGGTTTTATGCAGCCTCATTCCGAAAGATGTGATCTTTTGGATACAGTAAAGGAAATATATGACAAAAAGGGATCTTAAATCACTGACAATCGATGAACTTACAGATGTCATCTTATCACTTGGAGAAAAAAAGTTTCGTGCACGTCAGCTCTATGACTGGATGCATGTTAAACTTGCGCGCTCACTTGATGAAATGACAAACCTTCCTAAAGGGTTAAGAAGCAGACTGGCAGAAGAATTTACGATGACTTCATTGGAGGTAGTAGATGTTCAGGTGTCAGCGATAGACGGAACCAGAAAGTTTCTGTTCGGCTTAGATGATGGAAATGTTATCGAAAGTGTATGGATGAAGTACAAGGACTGGGCATCTGTATGCATCTCATCGCAGGTTGGCTGTAAAATGGGATGCAGATTTTGTGCGTCAACACTTGATGGTTGTGTCCGTTCTCTGACCCCGGGAGAAATGCTGGATGAAGTATATAAGATCCAGAGTGAGATGGGGATCAGAGTAAGTAATATAGTTGTCATGGGCAGTGGTGAACCTTTGGATAATTATGATAATCTGGTTAAGTTTATCCGGATGATAACCGATGAAAATGGCTTAAATATCAGTGGAAGACATATCACAGTAAGTACCTGTGGCCTTGTTCCGCAGATGTACAGGCTCGCAGACGAGGGCTTTGAAATAACTCTTGCGCTTTCACTCCATGCACCGACTGATGAAAAGAGAAGAAAATTGATGCCTATAGCCAATAAGTATTCTCTCTCTGAGGTGATCCCGGCTTGCAAATATTACTTTGAAAAGACCGGACGCAGAATCACATTCGAGTATGCTTTGACTGCCGGACAAAATGATTCTGATACAGAAGCGGAAGAACTGATAGCACTTATTTCAGGTCTTAATGCGCACGTGAATCTGATCCCCGTAAATCCGATCAAGGAGCGATCTTTCGTAAGGTCAGATGCAGAGCGGATTCAGCGCTTTAAATCGAAACTTGAAAAAAACAGAATTAATGTTACTATTAGAAGGGAAATGGGGAAAGATATCGATGGCGCCTGTGGGCAGCTCCGGAGGAAACACATGGAGGAACACGTTTCATGCTGAAAACATTTTCTGCTACGGACGTGGGCAGAAAAAGACAGGTCAATCAGGACTATGTCTATACGTCTGAGACATCGGTCGGAAAACTCCCGAATCTGTTTATAGTGGCCGACGGCATGGGTGGTCATAATGCCGGCGATTACGCTTCTTCTTTTACGACAAAGTTTGTCGTTCGTGAGATTACCAGTTCGGATCAAGATAATCCAATCAAAATCATAAGAAGTGCGATTGAAAAAGCAAATCATGCACTGATCCGTGAAGCGCGGAAGAATCCAGACTATGAAGGAATGGGAACGACCATTGTTGTAGCGACAATAGTGGATGGATATCTCTATGTCGCAAATGTCGGTGACAGCCGACTTTATCTGGTAAATGATGATATTGTTCAGATCACCAGAGATCATTCATTGGTAGAAGAAATGGTTCTTGCAGGTAAATTAGACCGGTATGAAGCAAGAGTTCATCCAGATAAAAATATAATCACAAGAGCGATAGGCGCGGTTGAAGATCTGAAAGTTGATTTTTTTGATCTGAAACTCCGGGAAGGGGATACTGTGCTTATGTGCACTGATGGATTATCCAACATGGTTGAAGATCAGGATATGAGAATGATCATGGATCGTGAGGGAGATGTTGTCAGCAAGACAGAGGCGTTGATCAATGCAGCCAATGAAAACGGCGGCCGTGATAACATTGGTGTAATTGTGATAGAACCTTTTATAGAATATTAAAAATCCGTAAGTCAGCGTTTGATAGGTGGCTTTCATATTAGGAGCTTGAGATAAATGGTAAAAGAAGGAATGATGCTCGCAGAGCGATATGAGATTATCAGCAAAGTAGGTGCCGGCGGAATGTCGGATGTCTACAAGGCAATGGATCATAAATTGAATCGTTTTGTCGCTGTTAAGATCCTTAAGCATGAGTTTTCCGAAAATAAAAACTTTGTTGCAAAATTTCGGACAGAGGCTCAGTCTGCAGCCGGACTGGTTCATCCGAATATTGTAAACGTATACGATGTTGGTGAAGAATACGGGCTTTACTATATAGTGATGGAATTTGTTGAAGGCATCACTTTAAAGCATTACATAGAAAAGAAACTGAGACTCTCAGTAAAGGAAGCTATCAGTATTGCTATTCAGGTTTCAATGGGACTCGAGACGGCCCATATGAATCATGTGATACATCGTGATGTGAAGCCGCAGAATATCATTATTTCAAAAGAGGGAAAAGTAAAAGTTACTGATTTCGGAATCGCTCGTGCGGCAACGAGTGATACTATTACTTCAAACGTAATGGGATCCGTTCATTACACTTCTCCTGAGCAGGCAAGAGGCGGATATTCCGATGAAAAGAGTGATATTTATTCACTCGGTATAGTACTTTTTGAGATGGTTACAGGTCGTGTGCCGTTTGACGGTGAGACAACCGTTGCTATAGCTATCAAACAGATACAAGAGCCTATTCCGGATCCAAGAGTGTATGTTGACGATGTTCCGGTAAGCGTTCAGCAAATTATCTACAAGTGCTGTGAAAAGAATCCTGACAGACGTTATACGTCCATGACTGATCTGATCACAGATCTGAAGAAGTCACTGGTTTCCCCGGATGAGAACTTTGTTCAGAGAATACCAATGGGTGGACTTAACGGTGCAACCAAGATGGTCACTGAGCGTGAAACAAAGGATATAAGGCGTGGAACCGGTTCAATAGACCTTAATGAGGATATTCTTAAGGCATATTCTTCAAAGCGTAAAGATCGTTATGACAGGGATGATGAGCCTGATGAAGATGAATATGATGATGAAGAGCCGGTAAGGAAACGCAAAAAAGCACGAAAGGACGAGCCGGATCGAAAGAAAAAGGCTGCAAGATCCAGACGTGCGGCAGAAGAGGAAGAAAGTAGAAAAGCACGTCGTGCAGTTAATAAACGCAGTCGTTTTGAAGACGACGATGATGAAGATGACGACGATGATGATATGGATCCGAGACTTCAGAAAATAATGACAGTTCTTGGAGTTGTTGCTGCACTTATAATAGTTGTCATCATAATCGTTCTTATCGGAAAGATTAAGGGTCTATCATCTAAAAGCTCAAATAAGCTTACAGATCCTACAGAAGCCACTGAACAGGGAACAAAGGTAACTCTAAAGGATGTAACAGGACTTGTTTTTGCTGATGCAAAGACGCAGCTCACAGCACAGGGATTTGTTGTTACGAGTGAAAATGTTCCGTCTGACAGTGTAGAAAAGGGAAAAGTAATCTCTGTTGCTGATGAGGATGGAAATACGCTGCAGGCGGGAACTGAAATTCCATCAGGCAGCACGGTGATCCTTGCGGTAAGTTCGGGAAGCGAAGGATCAGCAATTCCGGATGTTACCGGATTATCTAAGGCAGAAGCAAAGGTCGCTATAGAAGCGGCAGGCTTCAATATGAAGGAAACAGAAGCTGCCAGTGATACAGTTGCGGAGGGAAAAGTTATTTCTCAGTCACCTGACGCAGGAACAAGTGCGGGTAGTGGAAGTGATGTTACTGTAGTGATCAGTACAGGTAAGGCTGCTGCTTCGAAAACAGTGCCTAATCTTGTTGGATTAACGGAGATCGCAGCAAAGGCTGCCCTTGCTGCTACAGATATATCTTTCGGTGAAGTAACAGAGGAATATAGCAGCACAATAGCAGCCGGAATCGTTATTTCACAGACTCCTACATCCGGAACAACAGTAGATGGAAATACTACAGTTAGTTTTGTTGTAAGTAAGGGAGCTGCAAAATACGGCGGAACATTCAGTATATCCGCACCACCTGAATATGTGCAGGGAACAGCAGCAACACTTACGGTTACATCATCTGTCGATAATTCCGTTTTATATAATGCGACAGTTAGTTCATTCCCGGCAGCCGTAACTATTTCAGGTACAACGGCACCGAGCGGAGTTCTTACTGTTAATTACACTGTCACTCAGACAGGAAATGCATATGAGGATGACAATGGAAACATTGTTCAGGATACGACAACTGTTCCGAAGAGTGTCAATCAGACGTTGACATTTACTGCAGAATAAGGAGGCTTCATGGCGCGCGGAAGAATTTTGAAGTCGCTTGCAGGATTTTATTATGTAATACCTGATAATGATGAAGTACTTCCGGTCGCTCCGCTTTCGGGTGGAGCGACCTATCAATGCAGGGCTCGCGGAGTTTTTCGGAAAAATGGAATGAAACCGCTGGTTGGAGACCGGGTTGAGTTTGAACTTACGGAAACAGAGGATGTTGAGGGTAATGTTACAGCACTTTTACCAAGGAAAAATTCTCTGGTGAGACCCTCAGTTGCTAATGTAGATCAGGCTTTGGTAATATTTGCCGTTAAAAATCCGGATCCGATACCTGATCTGCTTGATCGCTTTTTGCTGCTTATGAAGGTTTCCTCACTGCCGGTTATCCTGAATTTCAATAAAGAGGATCTGGCAGATGACGAAGAAATGGAGCGCTTAAGGGAAAACTATCGTGATGCAGGAGTAACGATCCATTTTACGAGTTGTTCCGACGGATCAGGTATAGATGAGTTAGAAAAGATGCTTGAGGGTAAAACGACTACTGTCGCAGGTCCGTCAGGCGCGGGAAAGTCATCTATCGTTAATGAGTTGTCCGGTGAACAGGCAATGGAAACCGGAGAGATAAGTCGTAAGATCCGAAGAGGAAAACAAACAACTCGTCATGTAGAATTACTAAGGATCGCACCTGATTCTTATATAATCGATACACCGGGTTTTTCTTCGTTAATGCTTCCGGATCTTGAGGCGGAAGAACTGGAAAAATATTTTCCGGAATTTGATGAATACAGAGGAAACTGTTATTTTAATAGTTGCGTGCACGTTCATGAGCCTAACTGTGCGGTACGTGAGGCCCTCGAAAATGGTAAATTCTCGGAAGAACGATATAAATCATATGTGTCGTTTTTTGAAGAATTAAAACAAAGAAAAAAATACTGATTTGTAGATATAGTTTTGGTTTTGGGAGGAATAGGACATGGGAAAGGTGAAGATCGCGCCTTCAATACTTTCAGCAGATTTTAATGAGTTGGGCAAAGAAATTCATGATGTGGAAGTTGGGGGAGCAGATCTGCTTCATGTTGATGTTATGGATGGCGTATTTGTTCCAAGTATTTCATTTGGAATGCCTGTGATCAGATCCATACGTAAGAATGCAAAGATCTTTTTTGATGTGCATATGATGGTTACAAAGCCTGAGCGTTACATCAAAGAAATGGCTGAATGTGGAGCTGACGGCATTACAGTACATCTTGAAGCTGTTGATGATGCTATGGCGGCAATAGCAATGATCCATGACTGTGGGAAAAAGGCAGGCCTTTCCATTAAGCCTGAAACACCGGTCTCTGCAATTTCTGATGAACTCTTAAAAAGCCTGGATCTTGTTCTCATCATGACAGTTCAGCCGGGATTTGGCGGTCAGAAATATATTGAGAGCAGTACAGAAAAAATACGTGAGATGAGTTCACGGATCAATGCACTTGGTCTTGATATACCGATTCAGGTTGACGGAGGAATAAATTCATCGACTATTGATATAGTAAAAGAAGCCGGAGCAGATATTCTCGTTATGGGATCTGCTGTTTTTGAGGGAAATACAGCAGAAAATCTGAAAGTGCTCAAAGAAAAATGCCTTTGAGAAATAAGGCAAAAATCGTATTTTGAAAGGTTAGTAATATGAAAAAGGTTCTGATCATCGGCGCAGGTCCTGCCGGATTAACAGCAGCATATGACATTCTTAAGCGGGGCGGCGGAGAATATCAGGTCACTGTCTTTGAAGAAAGTGGTGACATGGGAGGTATTTCCAAAACGGTCAATTATAAGGGAAACCGTATGGATATGGGTGGACATCGGTTTTTCTCCAAGGTCAAAAGAGTAAATGACTGGTGGGAAATGATGCTTCCTATGCAGGGAAAACCTGCTTACGACGATATTATTCTTGGAAATAGGAAGTCGCTTAAGGCAGGCGGTCCGGATCCGGAAAAAGAAGATCGTGTCATGTTGAACAGAAACAGGATCTCAAGAATATATTTTAATTCCAGATTTTTTGATTATCCGATCAGTCTGAAACCAGAGACCTTTATAAATATGGGCCTTAAGAATACGATCGAAGTTGGATTTTCGTATATGTTTTCTGTAGTTCATAAAAGGACTGAAAATTCTCTTGAGGACTTTTATATCAACAGATTTGGAAAGAAACTTTATTCGATGTTCTTTGAGCATTATACTGAAAATCTGTGGGGCAGACATCCGCGAGACATCGATCCGAGCTGGGGAGCTCAGAGGGTAAAAGGGCTTTCTATCGTTGCCATTATCAAGGATGTGTTCTCAAAGATGCTTCCCAATAAAAAGAATCGTCATGTAGAAACATCACTCATAGAATCATTTTCGTATCCGAAACTTGGACCAGGAGAATTATGGGATGTAACCGCTTCAGACATTGAAAAAATGGGTGGAGTGATCCTTCGTCATGCAAGAGTGTGTGGTGTTACGGTAGATCCGGGATCACACGAAGCAAAGAGTGTGACATATGAGTATAATGGCGAAAAACAGACAATGGATGGTGATTATGTTATTTCGTCCATGCCGATAAAGGATCTTGTAGGAGGAATGAATGACGTTCCCAGAGGCATTGCTGAGGTTGCTGCAGGTCTTCCTTATCGTGACTATATGACTCTTGGAATACTCGTTCCGAAGCTTAATCTTGAAAATAAGACTAAGGTAAGGACTGTCGGAAACATTGTTCCTGATAACTGGGTCTATGTTCATGACAGAAATGTTAAACTTGGACGTTTTCAGATATATAATAACTGGTCTCCGTATCTTGTTAAGGATCTGAAAAATACAGTCTGGGTAGGACTTGAGTATTTTGCAAATGAAGGCGATCGCCTTTGGAGCCTGACAGACGAGCAGTTTACAAGATTTGCTATCAGCGAAGTGGTCAAGATGGGCATGATCGATAGTGCAGATGATGTGCTCGATTCACATGTTGAAAGGGTTAAAAAAGCATATCCCGCATATTTTGACACTTATGATAGAATAGATGAGGTTGTTGACTACTTAAACAGCTTTTCAAACCTTTACTGTGTTGGAAGAAACGGCCAGCACCGATATAATAATATAGATCATTCGATGATGACTTCTTTCCTTACAGCAGATGCTATCCTGTCAGGTAAAAAAGATAAGTCAGCTATCTGGAATGTCAACACAGAAAAAGAGTATCATGAAGGAAGCGGAAAAAATTAATTTTTCTGCGTATTACTAAAGTTTCAAAGGAGCAAAATTATGGGAAAAAAGCCAGCAGTACTTCTGATCATGGATGGTTATGGTCTTAATGAAAGAAAGGATCATAATGCTGTATATGAGGCAAAGACACCGGTAATGGATAAGCTTATGAAGGAATATCCTTATGTTAAGGGATATGCCAGCGGACTTGCTGTAGGACTTCCGGATGGCCAGATGGGTAACTCTGAAGTTGGTCATATGAACATGGGTGCCGGACGTATTATCTATCAGGAGCTTACTCGAATCACCAAGTCCATTGAAGATGGCGATTTCTTTAGCAATGAAGCACTGATGAGCGCAGTAGAAAACTGCAAAAAGAATGATAGTGCTCTTCATTTATTCGGTCTTGTTTCTGATGGTGGTGTTCATAGCCATAATTCACATATCTATGGACTTCTTGAGCTCGCAAAGAAAGAGGGACTTACAAAGGTTTATGTTCACTGCTTCCTCGATGGACGTGACACACCGCCTGCATCAGGTAAGGATTTTGTAGCTGAGCTTGAGGCAAAGATGAAGGAAATCGGAGTAGGAGAGGTTGCATCTGTTGCTGGTCGTTATTATGCAATGGATCGTGACAATAACTACGACCGTGTTGAGAAGGCATATCGCTGCATGACAGAAGGTCTTGGAAACGAGGCAGCAGGTGCGGTTGAAGGTATCCAGGCTTCTTACGATCAGGATGTTACTGATGAATTTGTAGTTCCTTTTGCTGTAAAGAAGGATGGCAAGCCTGTTGCACTTATCTCCGACGGAGATTCTATCGTATTCTTCAACTTCCGTCCTGACCGCGCACGTGAGATCACACATTGCTTCTGTGATGATGAATTCGATAAGTTTGATCGTGGCGCTCGCAAGAATGTTGCTTTTGTATGCTTCACAGAATATGATCCGCTTATTCCTAATAAGGAGATCGCATTCAAGAAGCAGGAAGTAAACAATACATTTGGTGAGTGGCTTGCAGCACATAATATGAAGCAGGCAAGAATCGCTGAGACAGAGAAGTATGCACATGTAACATTCTTCTTTAACGGTGGCGTAGAAAAGCCGAATGAAGGCGAAGACCGTGTTCTTGTAAACAGTCCTAAAGATGTTCCTACATATGATCTGAAGCCTCAGATGAGTGCTCCGGAAGTATGCGATAAGCTTTGTGAGGCTATTCGTTCTGAAAAGTATGATGTGATCGTAATCAACTTTGCTAATCCGGACATGGTTGGACATACAGGTGTTGAAGAAGCAGCTATCAAGGCAGTAGAGACTGTTGATGAGTGCGTAGGAAAGGCTGTTGAGGCACTGAAGGAAGTTGACGGAGTTATGTTTATCTGTGCTGATCATGGTAATGCAGAGCAGCTCGTTGATTATGAGACAGGTGAGCCTTATACAGCACATACAACAAATCCGGTTCCGTTCATTCTCGTAAATTATGATCCTGAATACACTCTTAAGGAGAACGGTAAGCTTTGTGATATCGTTCCTACACTTATCGAGTGCATGGGTTATGAGAAGCCGGCAGAGATGACTGGTGAATCACTTCTCGTAAAAAAAGCGTAAGACTTGCATTAACTTCGGGAATGTGATAATATCTTGATGTTTAGCACATGAAATATTCGGGGGAGATACCCGTTAGGTTAAGGAGTTTCCATGAGAATCGTTGTTACAGTTGCATTTATGCTTATTTGTGTGGCGCTTACAGCAATCGTTCTGATGCAGGAGGGTAAATCTGCAGGTCTTGGTGCGATTCAGGGTGCGGCAGATTCCTATTGGGGAAAGATCAAAGGACATTCTATGGAGGGTATGATGGTTAAGGGAACCAGAGTTCTGGCTGCTCTTTTCGTTATCCTTTCTGTTCTTCTCAATATGAAGCTGTTTTGATCATATGAGTTTACGGCGCCTCACTTGATGTATTTCAAGTGGGGCGTTTTGTCGTTTTATCCGGTCTTCGAACCGGTGGAGAAGTATATGAAGTTAGAAGAAAAAGAAGAAAAGAAGAAATTGATCCGGGAATTGATGAACAGCGAACTGTATTCACCGATGAAAGTCAAGGAACTCGGCGCTTTTATGCAGGTACCGAAGGGTGATAAAAGAGTTTTTCGTCTCATTCTTGAAGAAATGATGGCAGAAGGTTCTATCAGAGTCGGAACTAAGGGAAAGCTTTTTCCCGGAGAACAGACTCTTATTGGAACTTATGAGGCCCATGCAGGTAATTTTGGATTTGTTATCGTTGAGGGGCGTGAAAATGACTTCTTTGTTTCAAGTGAAAATTCTCTTGGAGCAATGAATGGAGATCTGGTTGAAGTATCATCAATAAAACCGGCTGATAAAAGAGGGAAAAATAGAGAAGAAGCCAAGGTTGTACGTATAGTTCAGCGAGCACTGACAGAACTCGTGGGAACTTATATGCCGGCAGGAAAAAACGGCACATATGGCTTTGTCATTCCTGATGATGATAGGATCGGGAAAGACGTATTTGTTCAGCAGGGACGTTCTCTCGGTGCAGAGATGAATATGAAAGTCGTAGTGCGTTTTATCACTTACGGCGATGAAAATCATAAGCCAGAGGGCGAAATAATAGAGATAATCGGACGAAAAGGTGATCCTGGTGTAGATATAGAATCCATCGTGAAGTCACATAAGATTCCTGAAGAATTTCCACAGAATGTTTTAGATCAGGCGGAACGAGTAGCAAAGCCTGTTTCTGAAGCAGACAGAGCCGGAAGAAAAGATCTGAGAGATCTTATGATGGTTACGATCGACGGTGAAGATGCAAAAGATCTGGATGATGCAGTGAGCCTTTGGAAAGAGGGAGAATTATATCATTTAGGTGTTCATATCGCGGATGTAACTAATTATGTTCAGGAGAAATCTGCTCTTGACCGGGAAGCTCTTAAAAGAGGTACGAGTGTATATCTTGCCGACAGAGTTATTCCTATGCTTCCAAAGGATTTGAGTAATGGAAGCTGCTCATTGAATCAGAAAGAAGACAGATTGACACTGTCCTGCCTTATGACGGTGGATCAAAAGGGAAAAATTGTTGATTCAGAGATCTGTGAATCGGTTATAAATGTTGACCGCAGGATGTCGTATACTGAAGTCAGGGATCTTTTGGAGGGAACGGCCTCAGAAGAATTAAAGGAAGAATGTAAAGAACTGTTCCCTATGTTTCAGGAGATGGCTGAGCTTTCAAAACTGTTGAGAGCACGTCGTCATAAGAGAGGCGCAATAGATTTCGATTTCCCGGAAGCACGTATTGTTCTTGATGAAATGGGCCATCCGATCGGAGTTCAGCCGCGTTATGCAAACGTTGCAACAAAGCTTATAGAAGATTTTATGCTCGCGGCAAATGAAACCGTGGCGGAAACATGCTGTTTCACTGAAATTCCATTTGTATACCGAACACACGAAAATCCTGATATGGAAAAAATGACCACATTGAGGGATTTTATCGCAAATCTTGGTTATCAGATAAGGATCTCAAGAGAAGAGGTTCGCCCTTTTGAACTTCAAAAGCTGTTAGAAGATGTTAAGGATGCACCGGAAGAGGCTCTGATAAGCAGGTTAGTACTTAGATCAATGAAACAGGCAAGATATACGACGGAGCCGATCGGTCATTTTGGCCTTGCGTGTCAATATTATTGCCATTTCACATCACCAATACGTCGTTATCCTGATCTGCAGATTCATAGGATAATAAAGGATCAGCTGCGTGGACGTATGAATCAGCAGCGTATGCAGCATTATGAAGAAATCCTGTCGGAAGTTGCGAAGCATTCCAGTGAGATGGAACGGCGTGCAGACGAAGCTGAACGTGAAACGGAGAAGATGAAAAAAGTTGAATATATGGAAGCCCATATAGGAGAAACTTTTGATGGTGTCGTTTCCGGAGTAACAAAGTGGGGAATTTATGTAGAATTGCCGGATACAATAGAGGGAATGATCCGATTATCTGATATACCCGGTGATTTCTACGTTTACAACGAAGTCCTTTTTCAGGCAGAAGGACAGACTACTGGAAATGTATTCCGTTTAGGCCAGCCGTTGAAGGTTACTGTCATTGGAGCAGACAGGGAATTAGCGCAGATCGATTTTGCAATAGCCGGGACGGAGTCTGCATACTTAATAGAAGAAAATATGCGTAATACTTATATGCGGGACGTTGAAGACGATGTTCGGGAAGTATTGCGTTCTCAAAAAAGCGAGAAAAAGCATCCATATAAGGTTGAGAGAATAAAGAAGGATAAGAAAAAATCCGGAAAGAAAAATAAGAAGGGAAAGGACAAAAGGAAGCATGCCCGCAAATAAAAATGATGGCAGAAAGCTCATCGCTAACAATAAAAAAGCTTTCTATGATTACTTTATAGAAGATCAGCTCGAGACAGGTATCGAGCTTGCAGGTACAGAGGTAAAGTCTATACGAGCAGGGCACTGTAGTATAAAAGAAGCATACATATTTGTACGTCATGGAGAGCTTTGGGTAGAGGGAATGAATATCCCGCCATATGAAAAGGGAAATATCTTTAATAAGGATCCCCTTCGATCAAGACGCCTTTTGGCACATAAAAATGAAATTTTAAAATATGAACAAAAGCTAAAGGAAAAAGGTTACACACTTCTTCCGCTCGAAGTCTATTTTACAAAGGGAAGAGTTAAGGTAAAGATCGGTTTGGGCAAGGGTAAGAAAAATTACGACAAACGTGATTCTATTGCAAAGAAAGACGCTCAGCG
>CAMVTN010000049.1 GCA_947170415.1 uncultured Lachnospiraceae bacterium
CCTGCATGTCATGGTAGTGATTCTCAAGAGTCTCACAAACCTTGATGAACTCAGCGTATGCCTCAGGGAACTCCTTCTCCATCTGAGCGATCGGCATAGGTGTACGAACACCTGCAACTACGTCCTCACCCTGAGCGTTGATAAGGAACTCACCCATGAGCTTATTCTCACCAGTAGCAGGATCACGTGTGAATGCAACACCTGTACCGGACTCATTGTTAAGGTTACCGAATACCATCGGCATTACGTTTACAGCAGTACCCCAGCTGTACGGGATATCGTTATCACGACGATATACATTTGCTCTCGGGTTATCCCATGAACGGAATACAGCCTCGATAGCGAGCTTCAGCTGCTCAACCGGATCGGACGGGAAGTCTGTGCCGAGCTGGTTCTTGTACTCAGCCTTGAACTGCTCAGCGAGCTCCTTAAGGTCTGCTGCTGTCAGATCAACATCGTACTGAACACCCTTTGCTTCCTTCATCTTGTCGATGAGCTGCTCGAAGTACTTCTTACCAACCTCCATAACTACGTCGGAGAACATCTGGATGAATCTTCTATATGAATCGTATACGAAACGCTCGAATGCAGGATCAGGATTTCCCTTGATCATAGCTGCTACTACTTCGTCGTTAAGACCGAGGTTCAGGATAGTATCCATCATACCCGGCATGGAAGCACGGGCACCGGAACGAACGGAAACGAGAAGCGGGTTCTGAAGATCGCCGAACTTCTTGCCGTTGATCTCTTCCATCTTCTTTACGCCTTCCATAGCCTGAGCCATGATCTCGTCGTTGATCTTGCGTCCATCTTCGTAGTACTGAGTACATGCCTCAGTTGTAATTGTGAATCCCTGCGGAACAGGAAGACCGATTGATGTCATTTCTGCGAGGTTAGCGCCCTTACCACCGAGAAGGTTTCTCATGGTCATGTCGCCTTCGCTGAACATATAAACCCACTTTGCCATTTTTTTGTTTCCTCCATAAGATAAATAACGATTTCGATGCACCGATTCCAATGATGTATTAATATAAATGCACTTCGGTGAATCTCCGTTGCCTATTGTAGCACAATGTACAACTTGAAACAAATATAAATTGTAAAAAAATCACGACTTGTTCTATACATTTATTCTGTATTCTGTACATTGTCCACATATGAAATGTTTCATGTAGTGAAGAATACTAATTTAAGAGTCAATTTCCGACAAAAGAACAACTTTCTCCGTAATGTGAATAGACGAATTATACGAGGTTTTTCAGTATTTTTGTAAGTTTCTAACAGAATTTGTATCCTTTTAGGTACATAGCGAGTTGTACGGTCATCTTTTTACTTAAATTTTCGTTTTGCTTATTGCACTTTGTTTATGTTTTTTCTAGAAAGCCGCTATTTTTCAGTCGTTTTTGTCATGGTATTTTTTGCATATCCTCACACTCTTCAATTGGATACATCTGACCTTTAAAAACGACTTCCATCTCATCATTTTTAACCCGGTTATTTCAAAGTGTACTTTTAAAAAGGAGTCAGTTATAATGACTCTGTATATCTATAAGTAAAAATCCCGTCTGAAAAAAGCAGACACGAAAGGAAACTATGGACTACGGAAAACACGGAGTTGAAAGACGTCAGCGTCAGCTGTCATCACTTCTTCCAAAATTCATACACTTATTCATTGCTGCTGCGTTTGCATGCGTGGTCTTTGGCTGCATCGCTATCGGAACCGCCGGAACCGCCGGTGGTCTCGGCGTATTCAGAGGAATCCTTGCTTCCTCTCCGGAGATCAATGAAAGTGTTATACGGCCTTCCGGTTATTCATCCATCGTATATGATGCAGAAGGAAATCAGATAACAAAGCTCGTTGCAGCCGATTCAAACCGTATCTATCAGACCATTGATAAGATACCTCTGGATCTGCAACATGCGTTTGTCGCTATCGAGGATGAACGTTTCTATGAACATAACGGAATCGACCTGCGCGGTATCGTCCGTGCCGCTGTGACCGGTATCAAGTCACACGATTTCTCACAGGGTGCCAGTACCATAACCCAGCAGCTCATAAAGAATAACGTCTTCACAGGATGGACCAAAGAGTCTTCATTTTCCGAGAAACTCAAGCGAAAGATCCAGGAGCAGTTCCTGGCGGTCGAGCTTGAGCAGCAGGAAAATGTTACAAAGGAGACTATCCTTGAACTCTATCTGAACACCATCAACCTTGGTCAGAATACTCTCGGCGTACAGGCAGCATCTCTACGTTACTTCAATAAGAATGTTTCCGATCTGAACCTTTCAGAAGATGCGGTCATAGCTGCGATCACACAGAATCCTTCACGTTACAATCCTATTTCCCATCCGGACAACAATTCAGTCCGCCGTAAAAAAGTACTTGATAACATGCTGGAGCAGGGTTATATCACAGAGGCTGCATACGAGGAAGCAATCAATGATGATGTTTATTCCCGTATCCAGACTGTAAATGCCCAGACTGAAAACAATACAGTTAATTCCTATTTTGTGGATGCTCTGACAAAGCAGATCCTGTCAGACCTTACGGAGAAGCTTGGTTATACCGATACTCAGGCATACAACCAGCTTTATTCCGGCGGTCTCAGCATCTATGCGACTCAGGATCCTAAGATTCAAAAGATCTGTGATGATTTCACAGGCAACGAAGAAAACTACCCGGCTGGAACAAAATATCTCCTGGATTACAGACTTACAGTGGAGGATTCCGAGGGTAATTACGAAAACTATTCATCAGAGATGATGGCTATATGGTTTGCTGAAAACGGCTACAATAAACACCGACTCTTTGACAGTAAGGACGAGGCACAGGCCGCTGCCGATGCCTACAAGGCGTCCATACTGAATCAGGGTTACACTCTCGTATCAGACAACCTGTCCACTGCACCGCAGCCCCAGATATCTCTGACTGTTGCCGATCAGTCTACAGGCTATGTAAAAGCGATCGTTGGCGGACGCGGTAAAAAGGAAGCGAGCCTCACGCTTAACCGCGCAACTGATACCACACGTCAGCCCGGTTCTACCTTTAAGGTTGTCTCTACTTACGCACCTGCACTGGATGCCGGTGGAATGACACTCGCCACTACACAGGTGGATGAACCTTTTAACTACTCAAACGGCCGGCCGGTCTCCAACTGGTACAAGAGCGGCTACAAAGGCATCTGTACTCTGCGTTACGGTATTGAGCAGTCACTTAATATCGTTACTGTTAAAACTCTTACAGATATCACACCTCAGCTTGGTTTCGATTATCTGAAAAAGTTTGGTTTCACGACACTTGTTGAGAACCGCGTCACAAAAGACGGCAAGGTTATGTCCGATATTTCTCAGGCACTTGCTCTCGGCGGTATCACGGACGGTGTTAAAAATATCGAGCTGAACGCAGCCTATGCAGCTATCGCTAACGGCGGTACTTACATTGAACCTACTTTTTATACAAAGATCCTGGATCACGACGGAAACGTGCTCCTTGAATATGAACCCGATACACACGAGGTTATAAAGCCCACTACAGCATGGCTCCTTACCAGTGCCATGGAAGACGTAGTAACAAAGGGAACCGGTGCTTCCGTAAACTTCGGCACACAGCCTATAGCAGGTAAGACCGGTACTACTTCCGACGAGAACGACGTTTGGTTCGCAGGCTACACTCCTTATTACACATGCACGACCTGGGCAGGATTTGATAACAACGTAGACCTCACTACTAAGGATCAGCAGCGTCTCGCCCGCACGATGTGGCGAGGTGTCATGGAAAAAATTCATGAAAACCTAAGCCGTAAAGAATTTGTTCAGCCTTCCGGAATCGTTTCAAAGATTGTCTGCAAACAGTCCGGCAAACTTGCAGTAGACGGTGTCTGCACGGCAGACGGAAGTTCCTATTCCGAATACTTTGCATCAGACAATGCTCCGACTGATTACTGTGATTATTCACATACAAGCATTCACTCCGGATACATCTGCTCCGCAACCGGTCTGGAAGCTCTGGACACCTGCCCGTTCAAGGTACCAGGAACAATTATCCCGGGTACAGGAACCTGTCCTCATACAGCTGATGTTACTGCCGCTCTGGGACTCACACCTACTCCTACAGCACCTGCTGCTCCGACAGTTAACGGGGACACAGCCGCTGTAAACAACGCTGTTGGCGAGGAGGCCGGGCTCCTTGCAGGCGAAGAAAATGCACAATGATAAAGGAACTTTTATGAGATTAGATAAATTTCTCGCAGATATGGGCGCAGGGTCACGCAGTGACCTGAAAAGCGCCATCAGAAAAAAGAGAGTAACCGTCAATGGAGAGATCGTCCGCGATTCCTCCATGGCAGTTACAGAAAATGACACCGTCACTCTTGACGGTGTCACTGTTTTGTACGAAACAATGCAGTATTTCCTCATGAATAAGCCTGCCGGCGTGATCACTGCTACAGAGGACAAGCGCATGGAGACGGTTCTGGATCTCCTGCCCCTGCCTCACCGCACGGATCTTTTCCCCGTTGGCAGACTCGATCGTGATACTGAGGGACTGCTCCTCATCACAAATGACGGCGATCTGAATCACCGACTGCTTTCTCCAAAGCATCACGTAGACAAGACCTATTTCGCAAAGATCGACGGCGAGGTCACTCCCGATGACGTACAGAAATTTGCATCAGGCATCTATATCGATGACGATGAAGGACCTGCATTTAAAGCATTACCTGCTGACCTAAAAATCTTATCAGCAGGTAATGGTGTTTCTGAAATTGAGGTTACTCTGCAGGAGGGCAAGTACCACGAGGTAAAGCGTCTTTTCAAAGCTGTTGGTAAACGTGTTACCTATCTCCGCCGTATCTCCATGGGTCCGCTCCGTCTGGACGAAACCCTCGCCTCGGGCGAATGCAGAAAGCTTTCTCCAGGCGAGATCGAAGCACTGCAAAATGTTCAATAAATAATCTATAGCTTTTTACCGGTCAGATGCGGCCTGCGTATTTTATATACACATGTCCGTCTCTGACCTTTTCTATTTCAACTATATCTCCGGTCTTGAAACGATATAGTCCGGACTCACTGGTAAGGAGTATCTCGTACCGACGTCCGGCCTTTACTCCTTCAGCCGATACTATCTTTCCTCTGCCGCTTTCCGGTGCAAATTCGATAAACGATTCATTTTCAAGAAGCATATATACATCGGAGTTGTCTTCAACTGCTTCTGCGATTATGCTTTCAGCCGCAAGGAGATATCCGTTATTAAAAGCTACATCTTTTCCGAATCTCTTTAATTTTGTAACATATTCGGCAAATATTCCTGTTCCTATACCGGATATCCTCTTCAATCCCGGCCATATCTTTGTCAGGATATCATCAAATCCCTGTTCAAATATCTTTCTAAGCTCAGCAGCTCTCTCCGGCTGTGCCTTTAGCTGCTTTTTTAGCGACTTTTTAACCTGCGGCGGAATCTCAGCGCCTCCGGTTATATCACCATTTTCAAGGTCCTTCAGCAGACTTTCGTAATTATTTTCCAGATACTCCAGGTGCTCATAGACCATCTGCGCTGATGTAGCCATAATGTGAGTAACATTTTCTTCTGCCAACGCAAATAAGAACCTCACATATGTGAAATCAACTCTTTCCTGAGGATACATTATTTCGTAAGGGCAGGTTAATGTACCGTATTTATTCTGTCTCTGATGAGAGTTAAATACGTCACGACCCTTGCGTTCATCGAGCACTTCTCCCCATATGGTATTCAGTTCTCCGCCGTCTTTAAATTTGATGCGCTCATTTACAGGCATACCTTCAAACATTGCAAAGGTGCTTCCCTCTGTTCCGCGAAGCGCGCTTATAAAGAAACGACGATTTCTGCTTATGACCTGAGCAGACTGGGGCATTAATATGCAATTTCCCTTAGAATCTTTGTAACTGATATACGACACTATCCTTCCATCATAGAATATCTCCGATTCACCAAGTCTCGTAGTAAGATCTATATATGGCTTATAGTCTGCATATGTGCTTACAGGAACTCTATCCTGATACTCTTTTATTGATCTGATAAGCGAAAATCCATACTTACGTCCAAGCTCACAGCCCTTATTTTCGTTCAGTATCCGCTGAAGATTTTCTTCCTCTGTGATCTTATGCTCGCTGTACTCACCCAGAAGTACACGACGTACTCTGAGCATCTCTTTTTCTGCTTCGTTTCCGCCAAAAAACTTTGTTGATACTCTAAGCGGTGATACCAGTTCGATGATCATCTTTACGTCTTCCGCAATGGCATTTTTATCTTCTTTTGAAAGTCGCGCCGATGACTCAACAATATTAGCTATGAGTCCCAAAACAGTCCATGCATAGTACGGCGATCCTATTCCATTTGTGATCGAAAGGCTCACACATTCCAATGCATCGTCCTTGAACGTCATGATGTCATCTCTTGAAAAGATCTGCTGCTGCGTCACTGCCGCATGATTTAGATAATGGACGTACGCAATGATCTTTGGGAGAATGATGGTCTTCCTTGACGCTATAAGCGCAGTCAGGCAAAAAAATGCACCTTCACTGTATCTAAGAGACAGATCAAACCTTAAGTTTGCTTTCTTTACCAGATCACGCCTGATCATCTTGCTCCATACAGTCATATTCGATATGGTGATCAGCTTCTTTATTTCCGGATTGCCCTTTTCTATGCATATACAATCCTCAGTCTGATCATAGAAAGTTCTCATATCGAGATTCAGATCTATGTATTCATCCTGCTTTTCCGTTTCCGCGCGGAAAGATGCTACATCGGCTCGATTTTTTTCTATCTGTTTATAGACTGATTCCAGACCATTTTCCATATAGTAATCATCAGAATCCATGAACGCTATATATTTTCCGGTAGCCTTTTCCAAAGCAAGATTTCTCGGACTGGACGGAGTCGAATATTCATCATTCAGTATAAATACGCGGATGTTTTCATATCCCTCAGTCATCTTTTTTACGAATGTCTGGCACTTTTTCTCAGAATTGTGGATTACAATGATCCATTCCAGATTTTCAAATCCGATGGACTGATTTTTTAACGATTCAAAGCCTCTCTTAAAAAGTTCTTTTCCTGTATTACAAAAAGGTGTTATCACAGAGATCAGATATTTTTCGTCGGACATATGCACCTCGCTCTTTACATGATCAAACTTGTTAAGATACATCTACGGTATTCCTCTGATTATTTTCGACATATTCTTTGTGTTTCATTAGGGATTTGATCGTAAAAAAGCCCTGCGAAAAGTGCTTTTTTCCACACCTTCCGCAGGGCTCTCCTGCATTACTTTTATACCATTTTTGAATCTTAGTTCAGTCCGCTGTAAGACATCATGATCGTATTTGATCTCTCGATGAATGCTGCCATTTCATCCGGTGAGAGCTGCTTATTAGCAAGAAGTGCCAGATCATAGAGCTGCTCACTTACGAGCTTACTCTTTTCCTCATCAGGATTCTCCATGACATTCTTTACCAAAGGATGATTTGCATTGAGGACGAGTGTCTGTCCGTCATCATCCTTGAACATATCATCCATTGCACCGCTTCCTGCAGAGTACATTCTCATCATATCCTGCATACGACGGGTCTCCTCGGATCTGGTAAGCATGGAAGCTACCTTCTTGTTCTTGAGTTTCTGGATCTTAACTTCGAGCTTTTCTTTCTTAAGAGCCTTGCGAAGAAGTCCCTGTACAGTCTCAGCTGACTTTGCAAACTCCTCCTGCTCCTTCTTTGACTCCTTGGAAGCCATTGCATCGGTTACATTTGAGTCGATGCGAAGGAACTTTACGCCCGGGTTCTTTGCTTCGAGCTGCTGCATGAACGGAGTATCGATATTATTCTTAAGGATAACTGCGTCCATCTTTGCATGCTTAAACATATTTATGTACTGACCCTGCTGCTTCTCGTCAGTTACGTAGTATACGATGGTCTCTTTCTTTTCTTCCTCTGACTCGTCCTTCTTTTCTGCGGACTCATCTACAACCTCTGCCTCAACCTTTTCTCCGGTCTCAGTATCAACTGCTTCTGTCTCCTCAGCAGCTTCTGTCGGAAGCTCCAGACACTCAGGAAGTGTGAGATACTTTCCATTGATATCGTGGAACAGAATGAAGTCATTAATCTTTTCAGCAAACTTGGAATTTCTGAGATATCCGTACTTTACGAAAGGAGAAATGTCATCCCAGTACTTCTCGTAATTTTCCTTATCAGTCTTGCACATGCCGGAAAGCTTCTCAGCGATCTTCTTTGTAATGTAATCAGAGATCTTTGTTACGAAGCCGTCGTTCTGAAGTGCGCTTCTGGATACATTAAGCGGAAGATCCGGACAATCGATAACACCCTTTAAGAGCATCAGGAACTCAGGGATCACTTCCTTGATGTTATCTGCAACAAATACCTGGTTATTGTAAAGCTTGATCTTTCCTTCGATGGACTCGTACTCGATGTTGATCTTCGGGAAATAAAGAATTCCCTTAAGGTTGAACGGATAGTCCATATTCAGATGGATCCAGAAAAGCGGCTCTCTGTAATCCTGGAATACCTTACGATAAAATTCCTTATATTCATCGTCTGTGCAATCCTTCGGAGTCTTTGTCCAAAGAGGATTTGTGTCGTTTATCGGAGTCGGTGCTGCCGGCGGTACTTCGTTTCCGTCCTTATCCTTTGTAGGCTTAGGCGGCTCTGCGTTTACGTCCTTGAGATAAATCTCTGTCGGCATGAATGAGCAGTACTTATCAAGCACTTCACGAACACCGTACTCATTACAGTACTTAAGGCTGTCGTCATTAAGGTAAAGTGTGATCTCTGTACCTACGCGTGTACGATCACCGTCTGTCATATCATAGTTTGTGCCTGCGCCTTCGCACTCCCAGTGTACCGGTACTGCATCTTTCTGATATGAAAGTGAGTCGATGGTCACCTTGTCAGCTACCATAAATGCTGAGTAGAAACCAAGTCCGAAGTGACCGATAATCTGGTCATTATCAGCCTTGTCTTTATATTTATTAAGGAATTCTGTTGCACCGGAGAACGCGATCTGGTTGATATACTTATCAACTTCATCCATGGTCATTCCGATACCGTTATCGATGAATTTCAGAGTCTTTGCCTTATTATCGACCTGTACATCAACTCTGCCCTTGAGTCCTGCTCCTTCTGTTCCGTCTGTTTCCTCAGCCGGAGCCTGGTACTCGCCGATCATCTCGAGCTTCTTCAGCTTTGTGATGGCGTCGCATCCGTTACTTACGAGCTCACGGATGAAAATATCCTGATCGGAGTACATCCATTTTTTTATTATAGGGAATATATTTTCACTGCTTATTGAAAGATTTCCGTGTCTTTCTGCCATGTTTTACACATCCTTTCGATATTTTTTCTCGACAGTAATAATTTTAATTCCCGTATATATAAAAGTCAATGAATTTTTAGCACTCTTTTAAATAGAGTGCTAGCAACATATACAGGCACGTACGGGGGATGTAGTTATCTCTTGTCACGGCTCGGACAGACACTAAGCTCACGCATTGTCCTCATAACCACGGCAATTCAGTCTAAACTCGACGCTTCGCGTCTCAGACAATTATCCTGAATTGCCTATTCAGACAATGTGTTCACTAAGTGCTGCCGGCTAATTGTTCCAAGAGATAACTACATCCCCCGCACTCACACTTTGAATATATGACCTGCACCGAGTAAAGCCACTGATTAACTTCAATTTACGCAAAAAACATCGTCGTACACTTCAAAGAAGCCTCTGTCTGAGAACGCAGCATCCGCGTCCATCTTGACGCTGTTCCAAAGATCACGGTTCAGCATTACGTGGAGCTTTCTTGCGAAATCATTGTAGACTCTGTTAAACGCCTCGGACTTGCGGACCTTTACGATCCTTTCCTTGTTCGCATCAGTCTCAACCTCGTTAAAGGTACTTACACACTTGATGATATGATAACCATACTCTGTCTCGACAAGACCGCTTATCTCATCGGTGTCCAGATTAAATGCCGCTTTTTCAAAAGCCTCCGGCATCGTTCCCTTACCAAAAGTGTAGGTGCTGACCGAATCTTCATTGTATTCCTCTGTGAGGCTGTCGAAATCTTCACCATTCTGGGCTCTCGCGAGAACTTCCTGCGCCTTTTTCTCTGCCTGAGCTTTCTCTTCCTCACTATACGGTACATTTTCTCCATTCTCGTCAGTAGAACTGCTGCGTATCAGAATACACTTAACCGTAATAGTACGTGCCTCATCATCGCTGATCTCCGGATTTACATTTTGAGTGATCTGGTTATAAACCTTATCCGCAATCGCATACTCGGTGTACATATTTTGGATCATCTCTTCTGTGATACCGAGAGATGACTTTTCTTTATCAGAAATGCTGCCAAAATATGTCTCCGCTGCCTTCTTCACATCAGCCTGCTCATCAATATCCAGATTTATCCCCCAGTCTGCAGCAAGGAGATTCATTGATTTAACCTGGGCGATCCGCGCAAGAGTCGTGTCCTTCAACTCGTTACCAAGGGTCACTCCGTCAATCTCTCTGTCCCAGATACCATCGCCAAATGCCTTTTCATAACTGTCCGCAGAAGAATAAAGGTAAACCAGCAATTCCGGTCTGGAACAGCTTTCCGTATCTATACGAAGGATCTCATCATCCTTAAATTCCGAAGTCAGGACGATCTCCTGCTTTTCTCCTCCGTTACAACCTGTAAGCGCTGTCGCACTCAACACAGTCATTACAAATATCGCAAATAATCTATATGATAAACGTCTCAAAACATCCTCTTTTCTATAAACCCTATAAACAATAGGATAATGATACCATAAATGCAGATTCTTTACTTATTTTTTGAAATAACCTATAATACTGAAATAACGGAAATTTTTAAACACTGTTCGTTTCTTCGTAACCGTTCCTACGAAAACGGTAACGTTTCTTCCGAACAAGGAAAGAGGGAATGATGAAAAAACTCGGTAGATTAATTACATTTGCACTTCTTGCAGGCGCTGCTGCCGCAGGAACATATTATTACCTGAAAGAGCGCGACAACGAGGATTCCTTTGAGGATTCCGACCGCGATGTAAATGACGATCTTGAGGAATTCCTCAAGAACGAAGCTGAGGCAAAGGACGTATCTCCTGCCGCTAAGCGCGAGTATGTACCGCTCAACTTCTCAAAAGAGACTGTTGAAACAGCTTCTGCTGAGGACAAGATCATTGGCGAGACTGCAAAGTCCACCGAAAACAATGTCGAGAAGGATCCTTCTTCCGACAAGTTCTCAACTTTCAGTTTCTCAAGCTTTGATACAGAAGAGAAGTAAATCCACAAATATCCGCACCTTAACGGTGCACTTCTAAAAAAGCCCGTGCCTCATCCGAAGCACGGGCTTTCCATTATTTCTCAGGCTGTTAACCTTCTTCTTTTGCCTTCTGATGTTCTACAATTTCTTCCTTAAGGTCTCGAGCCAGATCCTTGATCTTCGGTCCGGCAACCCTGCTACCGAGGATACCTGTTACGAGCTTAGCTGCGATATCATATCTGTCGAAACGCATGGAAAGAACTGAAAGCAGATAATCAAGTGTGGACTGCTCCATACCTGCCATCGGGAATTCTTCTTTCTGACGTGCTGCGATAAATCCATCAAACGCAAGCTTCAAAGCTTCATTCTCATCATCATTGCACTTCTTAAGCTGTGCTTCATAGTCCTCAGCTTCTTTATCAAGGCTCTCGCCCTTACCTCTGATGACCCAGCCCATCTTAAGGCACAGATATGCCTTTTCAGAATCTTTTCTGCCGCAGGTCATGGCATTTACAAGAGCTATCTGATATCTCTTTATCGCATCATCATATGAATAAATGCTCCCGGGCTCCTCATATTTGAAACCGGGCTTGATATTTTCAAGAACCAGCTTTTTCTGAGGTTCCATGATATTCTTGAAATCACGGGTCATTGCTGCATAACCACATTCCGGACATACTACTACATCATACTTTGAAGTATCCATCTGCTCAAAGCGAGGACGGAGGTCTTTATCCTGACCGATCCTTCTTACTCGTCCGCTCTTAACAGCTTTAACCTTGAACTTCGAACCGCAGACAGGACAATCCATGGTCCGCTCCAGAAGATAGCTTTCTTCTGTAATAGTCGGCTTAGCCTTGACTTCCGCAGCTGCAGGAGCACCCTTCTTAGCAGGCTCATCAGCCTTAAAAAGATCTTCCTGTGAAATCTTCTTTAGACCCATCTGGTCCATTCCGTCAAACAGTCCCATATTAACTTAACCTCCTAACTTTACACTCCGGACGTCACCCTCCGGCGTCCGATATCCCCCAACTCCTTATTTATTTGCCGGCATCTTGAAAGAGCTCTTCAAAGATACGATCCGGTTAAATACCGGTGCGCCCGGCTTTGAATCCTTACAGTCTGCACAGAAGAAACCGTTACGTACAAACTGGAAACTCTCAAAAGGCTTTGCCTCTGCGAGAGCAGGTTCAACATAACACTCACATACAGTCAGTGAATTAGGATTAACGTTGACGTTTCCCTCTTCGTCATATACGCCCTTTTCCTCATCCACGATATTTTCGTAAAGTCTTGCTGTCACCTTGACCGCATCCGCTGCATTTACCCAGTGGATGGTTCCCTTTACCTTGCGGTCAGCCTTGAAATCCGGTCCCTGCTTGGTTGCCGGATCATAAGTGCAGTGTACTGCGATGACATTTCCCTCTTCGTCCTTATCGCATCCAACACACTTTACGAAATAAGCATTCATTAGACGAACTTCATTACCCGGGAAGAGTCTGAAATACTTCTTCGGCGGTTCTTCCATAAAGTCGTCCTGCTCGATCCAGAGCTCACGGCTAAAGGAGATCTGGCGGCTTCCGAGTTCTTCATTCTCAGGATTATTAACCGCATCCAGAAGCTCTGACTGTCCCTTGGGATAGTTATCGATGATGAGCTTCAGTGGATTAAGTACAGCCATCTGTCTCTTTGCCTTCGGCTTCAGATCTTCTCTGATGCAATACTCAAGCATATCCATCTCTGCAGTAGACTGTGACTTTGAAATACCACAGAGTTCAACAAACTTGCGGATAGAGTCCGGTGTATAACCACGACGACGAAGACCTGCGATAGAAACAAGTCTCGGATCATCCCATCCGTCTACGATACCGTCCTCTACAAGCTTTTTAATGTAACGCTTACCTGTTACTACGTTATTCAGGTAAAGCTTTGCAAACTCGATCTGTCTCGGCGGGTGAGCGAATTCACATTCCTCTACAACCCAGTTATAAAGCGGTCTGTGATCCTCAAACTCCAGTGTACAAAGGGAATGTGTGATTCCCTCGATAGCATCCTCAAGAGGATGTGCGAAATCGTACATAGGATAGATGCACCACTTATCACCTGTATTCTGATGTGTGAGGTGTGCGATCCTGTAGATGATCGGATCACGCATGTTGATATTCGGGCTCGCCATATCGATTTTTGCTCTGAGTACGAGGCTTCCGTCCTCATACTTACCAGCCTTCATATCCTCAAACATCTGCAGGCTTTCTTCTATCGGACGATTCCTGTTCGGATCATCCTTTCCGGGTTCTGTAAGTGAACCACGGTACTCACGGATCTGCTCTGCATTGAGGTCAGACACATAAGCCTTTCCTTTCTTTATGAGCTTCACAGCATATTCATACATCTGATCAAAGTAATCTGATGCAAAGAAAAGGCGGTCTTCCCAATCAGCTCCGAGCCATGCTACGTCATTCTTTATAGACTCGACAAATTCTGATTTTTCCTTTGTCGGATTAGTATCATCAAAACGAAGATTGAATTTTCCTCCGTACTGCTTTGCAATGCCTGAGTTAAGTACTATAGACTTTGCATGTCCGATATGAAGGTATCCATTCGGTTCCGGAGGGAAACGTGTATGTACCGTATCATAAACGCCGTCTGCAAGGTTTTTATCGATTTCCCTCTCGATAAAATTCCTGGATTCTTCTGTGTTTTCCATTTTTAATCTTCTCCTGTTTCTAACCGGCACTAAATGAGCCGAAATATCAGAAATATCATACAATAACGGCGTTTAAAAATCAATTTTGTAAGGCGTTTCCTCACTTCTTTAATGCCTCTTCAGCCCACCAGGTATCTGCCTTTACATCCTTCTTGGCATTCATCGGTGCCTTGCTTCCAAATACCAGATTGATTATAGACTGATCATTTAGCTCTATTTCCTCTATTATCAGGTCATGGAGACCTTCTGCAGGCCTCTTTCCCGTAAGGAGCGAAAGTGTTACGATAGTCCGCACGCGATCTGCCAGATACACTGAGATATGTCCTATATCCAATGCCTGCAGCAGCGTGAACTTCACAAAATCCATCTCATTTGTTCCGGGGATCTGAAGTGCTTCCTCGATCACATACTCCGAAAGGTTCGGCTTCTGATCCGCAATATAAAACTCCTTCCACTGATCAAAATCTCCTGTCATACTGCACCTCCCGGTGATACTTAATTATTATCTCACAGTCTCATATGTACTTTCTTCGAACCGTGATCTGTATTTACCCTATTTCCAGTTTTTCTCCGTTGAAAAACGCTCCGGTTATCTTGTAGTTTTGCTTTGCACCGGGCTTTCCACTCCGTATACCTTCCAAACGGATAATTACCTTTTCATCATCTGTCTGGTAATCCTCCGAAGCTTTCTCACCTTCTCTTGCCTTATTCATTACCATTGCAAAATCTGTTAGAACAGACGGAAGCATTACATTTGCAACTCTTAAACCTGCATCAAAACCGTACGCCTCTATGAGACGCCCGGTCAGTATATTTCTTAATTCATTATCATTCATATTTTTCTCCACTCTGCGCATTAAGTTCTTTAATTACCGTAAAATCTATCTTTTTTACTCTCTAAAGCGCGCAGTTTTCCCTTATTCATGCATAATGAATTATATCATTGTTTTCGGATACCCCGGCTTTTTTGCTGACCTTATTTTTGGTTTTTATTTAATACTTTTTCCGTAGGCTCTTCCTGTCCACGCGCGTCGCATCCCAATACACGTAGTGCATTTTTTGACTTATATGAATTCCAACGAATTTTCCTATAAATCAAAAATCCCACAGCAGTCCATTTTCTGCTGTGGGGTTTCTTGTTCAGTATACGATTTCATCGCCGCTGGTTTCGACCAGCTGACCTTCGCCAATTAATCTCGCCAATATGTCCTGTGGAACATCGCCGTTTCTAAAGAACAGATTCGTATCACCCATATATTCATCCGGCTTTTTCTTATCTGTTTCAACTTCTACAGACATATCATTGTTATAATATGAAGCTTTTTTCCATTCACTGTAGTAATCTGAAACTACCGTGTTTTTCAGGATTTCTTTTATCTCGCCAGGATCTGTAAATTCAACATCTCTGTACTCACCGGAATCCTCTATATATCCGCTAATCGTAAGTTTCGAAACGTCATTCACCTCAGATATCGGTTCAAGCCACATATTATTTTTATTAAGAAAAGCGATCGTATTCTTATATTCCGTATAAACAGAATAGCTCTCACTGAGTCCCCAGTTGTCCTTACCGTTTATACTAACCCTTCCGACAGGATACTCGTCACGTGCAAGAGTATAATTATAATTCTCTTCTATATCCTTACGATATGCATCCGCAAATTCCGTATACTTTTCGCCGTCTGCCTCAGTCACATCAGCACCGTTTGAGTAGAAAATATTGTATCTTTTCTTGTTTTTCTCAAAGTATCCGTCATTAAAGATCGGGAAATATGATCTGCAATATGCATCACTTCCAACAACCTGATTCATGACATTTTCATCTATATCATACGGAATATAAAGCTGTCTGTGGATCTTTCGACCGTCTTTCATATTCCAGATAAGTTCTGAATACCATCCGGTCGATTCATCATAGCCAGAGTGAAATGTCTCTCTCATATGACTCTGTCCTGCTTCTGCGATCTTCTGCATAGCTTCTACATCCGTGATATGCATATACTTTTCGATATAGGCTTGTTTCTCCATCTGATCTGATAAACCATTTTCATCTGTATATGTCATATCCTCGTTGCCATCATTTATAAGCACGGCATCTTTTACGGCTGATGCTTTAGGTATATAGCTGTCAAATCCGATGAGATCCAGTCCAAATACAAATATATATACACATGAGAGTACTATCGCTGCAGCAGTCACCCAATAG
>CAMVTN010000050.1 GCA_947170415.1 uncultured Lachnospiraceae bacterium
CTCCCCTAAAGGTTGTCCTTTTAATATTGCATCAACGATTTAACACAAAATCTTTGTGTCTTAATTTACTTTACTGTTATTGTGCAGCTTCCAACCTCTTTGCCGCTGACAACAGCCTTTATCACTGCCTTTCCGCTCTTAACAGCTGTAATTTTTCCATTCTCATCTACTGTTGCGATAGATGTGTCGGATGATGTCCACTGTGCTTTGAGATCACCTGCATTGCGAAGTTTCAGCTGGTAGGACTGACCTGCCTTCAGGCTCTTTTTAGTATGGCTGAGCTTCGGCATCTTTACAGTAACCTTTGCAGTGAGCTTCACTTTACCAAAGTAAACATCGATCTTAGCTGATCCGTTTCCGAGAGCTGTAAGTTTTCCGGTTGCAGGATCAACAGTAACCTTCTTTGTATCCTTTGAAACAACCTTGTCAGGCTTTGAGTACAGAAGTCCGCTTACAAGGTCATTAACTGTGAGCTCATTAAAGCCATTGCTCTTAACCTTTTCTGCCTTCGGCTTCTCTGCATAAAGCGTTACTGACTTCTCTGAGCCGTTCTTTTCTGTAACCTTAACAACAGCAGTACCTGTCTTCTTGATCGTAACCTTTCCGGACTTGGAAACCTTTACGATCTTTGATGAAGCTTTATCCAGACTGTACTTCGCCTTAGAACCTGCCTCAAAACTAAAGTTATTACCCTTAACTCCAAGCAGCAGAGCCTCCGTCATATCAGATGTGATAACTCCCTTAGCCGGTGCCGCGGGAACATGAATCTCAGGTTGAGCAGGATTCTGAGGCTGGTCAGGTTTCTCGGGCTGATCCGGGTTTTCGGGCTCGTCCGGATTTTCAGGCTGCGGCTCAGGATCATCCGGTGTCGGAGTAGGATCATCCGGCTGATCAGGATTCTCCGGCTCAGTTTCTTCAATCTCTTTACCTGTGATCTGCCACTCGTGAGCACCTACACCACCGTAAGACTCATCATACATATTCAGTGTGAGCTCAATTGCGCGAACCGGAACACCATTCATACTGATAACTGTCCAGCCGTCCATTGTGATCTGCGACTCATCAAGTGTCGGCCCGTCAACCCATTCGCCATCCTCATTTTCGTATCTGGATGTAATAGTCTTCGGGAAGTCGATTCCATCACCTGCATTCCACTCATCATTGTCAGTCCATACATAAAGCCTTGACTCATCCATGGCGATAGGTGTTCCCCATGTATATGTGATAGTCTCGCTCTTTTTGCCATGTCCCCAAGTGCCCCAGTGCGCATAACGGGAACTTGATGAACTGTCAGGAAGCTTTCCGTCCTTAAGTGACGGCAGGCTCTCCCAGGATGATGTATAGCTTGCGGCAAGAGATGCCTTATATGCAAAGTTTCCATCATTCGGAACGATTCCCTTATAGAACTTCTCAAGCTTCTTAACTTCCGCATCCACTTCTTCCTGAGATGCTGCGCGGTTCTTTGCGAGCTCTGCACCCTCTGCAGCAAGCTCTTCCATTCCGTCATAGTTCGAGCACTTTGTCTTATCAATAGCAGCGAAAGCATTAACTATACGGCGAAGCTCTGTCTTATCAGACTTTTCTTTCTCTACATATCCGTAAGCTTTCCACTCGATGACACCGCATCCCTGTGAAGCAGGAGTAAGAACCATCTTGAGTCCCTTAGTTACTACCGGATCAAATGTAGTCTTATTGTACTTATTAAGCGCTGTACCAAGCCCCTTTGCATTGCGGACTGACTTCCAGGTCTTTCCGTCAGTGTCGAGATAATAAAGCTCAACCGACTTCGGAGCAAAGTTGCCATTTCCATCTCTGAAGTAATATGCATCAATGCTGTCGATTATCTGCTCATCACTCCAGCTGTATGCAACCCATGCCGACTGTGTATTTGCGCCGCCCCAGTTATGCCATGTTCCGTGAGAAGTATCTGCGGAACTTGCAGGCTCAAATCCATCATTCATGGTCGCATAACCGCCAAGATCAGCAGGATTCTCATAACTTCCTGTGATAGATGCGCTTCCTGCGATATTTGCAAGTTCTCCGTCAGTTACAATGACTGTAACACTTGTCTCAATATCGCTTCCCTTTACCTTACCCTTAACGGTAAACTTTCCTGCATTTGCATAGCTTTCTTCCGGAACACTGTCCCAGATAACTTCTCCGGACTCATAGATACCATTTGAATAAAGAACAGAAATCTTTTCCGGAAGTACCGGTGCGACTCCTGCCTTTGTGACTACGTTTCCAGCCTCAGCATCCTCGGGTACTGCGGTTTCTCCTGTACCGTAGAGCTTTGTAAGCTCATCTTCATCCAAAGAAACACTATAGAAATCAAAATTGTCGATAGTGCCCTTAAGGAAAGCATCACTCTGCTCTCTGCCGCGTCCAAGATAATCGGAACGGCTGGCAGTAGAAAGGTCTGCCGGAACTACGGAAGCTCCGCTCCAGGTGAATTTCTTCAAGCCGTCAATATAAAGGATCATATCCTGTCCATCGAGTGTAACAGCGATATTTTTCCAGTAGCCTTCTGCAAGAGAAATGCCTGTCCGCTTTTCATCCTTGCCATTTACGAGAGCGAGCTCATATCCGTCACGGAAACGAACAGCGATAGTATTCTTACCGTCTGCGAATGTGAATAGTGAAGCGCCGTCAGGTTGTGAACCATTGAGCTTTACATCTGCTGCGATAGTAGCCTTTGATACCCTCTTTGTCAGAGATTCAGGGAGACGCACATATCCATTGGTATTTGAACCCTTGATCTCGATACCATTAGAAACTGTTCCATCAGCTGACGCTTTTCCCTCTCCGATAGTCGGACTTCCGACGAGTCTTGCGCCTGCACCGTCTTCTACTTCATTTTCTGCAATTGTCTTTCCGCTATTCAGCTTATCGAATGTATAGCCTGCAACCTTCTCCGGAAGTTCTGTATCCTCAGTAACCGTTACCTTTACTGTATCCGAAACGTCACCGCTTGTAAGTGTAAACTCATAAGCACCTGTCTTATTAAGGTTTACATAAGATCTAAGGTTGTTAGGTGTTACGATAGTGACTTCCGCACCCTCAGGCTTACCTATGCATTCCCATGTTACATCCAGTGTTGTTCCGAGCTTCTCTGTATTTTCTGCAGTTCCGGAAAGTTTCCAGCTGTCAGAAAGGGCAACTGTCATATCTTTTCCTGCATCCAGAGTTACTTCTCCGTCCTGTGCGCTCTCTTTCTTTATCTCAACCTCTGCCGAAGCCTCAGCCGGAAGCTTTACCGGTACAAGGATGCTGTGGCTGTTAACCGTAAATCCCCCCTGTCTCTTGTCATTAACATAGAGGGCATAGCTTCCCTTCTCAAGACCGTTAAGCTCGATATCTGAAGTATGTGCAGTCTTTTCAAGGTTCTTCATTGAGAGCTTAAGTGATGCGCTGTTTTTATCATATACAGCCTTTGTATACTGATCTCTCTGAAGCTCTATCGAAAGACCTGTGTTGATGAAATTAAGTCTGGTATAAAGTCCGTCAAGAGGCTTAACTGTATATACACCGTCTTTTTCTGTTGCATCACAGCCATATCCGAAGAGACCGAATACCGGATCCTCTGATACATCGGATGACAGAATTTCCAGTGCTCCGAAAAGTCCCAGATCAGACTCACCGCTCATCTGTCTCCAGCCGTTATGAAGTGTTCCGCCGCCGGTTCCCTGTCCACCGAGATTTCCGAGCTCGGCCTGATATGTCCACGCAACGGCACCAATATTTTCTTCCTGAGAATCGATCTGTCCGCTGTTGATGCAGGTCAGGTTTCCAAGCTTTGCCGCATAGTTCATGCGCTCTGCTTCTGCCTTTGACACATCATCATAGTCGTTATCCTGGTTTCTCAGCCAGTCATCCATGCATCCGCCGATAAGTGCCATGGAGTATTGGAACTGCCACCAGTTCTCGCCGCAGTTTGTTACAGGTACGGAATACTCATACCATACAGGCTGAGTTCCACGGCAAGCACGTGTCTTTGTATTGATGGCTCTCATCATGCGTTCTGCATTTTCTTCATCAATGCCCGCTGCCTTCTGCATCTTTGCAAGCGTGTAAACTGCTTCTTCACCTGTATTGTCATAAGAATACTCTGAACCGTAAGGATACTTCTGATCCTTAAAGCTCTGATACTTACGAGACATGATGTTTACAACATTTTCTGCCTCTGTATCATAACCTTCTTTACGAAGTGCGGAAATAATCGCCGGTGTAGTGAACTCACCCATCGTACCGGTGCCCCAGTTATATGCTACCTGATCGCCATAGTACGCTTTCAAAATGTTGTACGCGCGTAAGAGATAAGTGTCAGCAGTTTCCTTATATTTGATCATCTCAGGATAACGTGACTCGATCTCATACATCATGAAGTATGTATTGTAAATATGCGGATATGCATAACCTCTGTAGATCGGGGACGGATTCGGTTCACGAACAAGAAAATCGTGGATCAGATAGTCATTGTGGTGTTCCTGCATGAGTCCGTTCCAGATAGCTGTATCGAGGTAATCATCAACCGCCTGGATCTGCTTTGAAACCGGCTGATAAACATTCTTTGCAGCGAGATAGGTTCCGTGTGTCAGACCCCAGTCATCACCCCAGCCCCAGTAGCTCATTCCAAAGTAGTCATTCTCGGTATTGTTTCTGGTGGTCTTTTTGTCCATCATCCAGTCATCAAATACCTTGTCTCCAACTTCTCCGGGCAGATCCAGCTGAGTCTTTTCAACCATGAAATCTGAGTGAGTCTCGAGTGCTCCGTCTACGCTGTCCATGATATAGAACTGGAGAGTAGTCTTCTTTTTCCCCTTATCATAGGTGATCACTGCGTTATGCTGGCCAAGCTCATCAAATTTCAGATCATATACGAGATACTGCTCGCCGTCGATCTCGACCTTTTTATCAAATGTCGCATAGGTATTAAGGGCAGAAGCTGTGTGCTCCATCTCTGTAACAGTTGCCTGAGCTTTATCCTGCTCACCATAGAGATTAAGATCATGTGGGCACTTGATGTCGATGCTGATGTCGTCTTTATCATACTTTGTATGGAGATACATCTTTGCCGGCATATTTTTTGAGAAAGTCATGCCCGGCACAGCAACTGCATCTACGAGTCCGTTCTCGTAGAGCTTTGACTTCATATCTTTCTCGTTTTCAACAGTCTGGAAACGGAAAGTCAGTGTCTTCTTTTCTCCCTTTTTAAGTTTTAAGGATGTATGAGGGAGATATCCTCTCGCAGTCTTTTTTATCTGATCCGAATAAACATAAAATACGTTCAGACCATTCTGCCATCCGGACTGATCCTGACACCATGCAGTTTCATAGGATTCTCTCTCCTGTGTTCTCCAGTGATCCTGATACTCAAGGCTCGCTCCGGTCTCTGTATCAGGTGTGAAAAGGATAAATTTTCCCTCTCCGCTGGGTCTCTGCGCATAGATATATGAACTGTTCTGTGCTACAAAACTGTGATCCACTGTTCTTGTCTCATATATCTGGTCACCAGCTGTCCAGTATTCATTAAAAGGCATGGGAAGACCAAGGTCTCCTACTATGAGGTCTTCGCTGCCGGGATTTTCAAGAGTGATGTTCCATGTAAGCTCATTGTCTTCCAGCTTGTACTCTTCTGTCACATTCATGTCGTTAATAACTTTTTCCGATGCGTCAGAATTGTCAGCTTTATATTCAACTTTAACGGATTTTCCATCTTCACTCTTTGTGATAGTCCTGATCTTTTCAGAATTAGATGTACGTTCGTCACGCCACTTGCTGTCTCCGGCTTTCTTTGTAGCAAACATGAGCTCACCCATCCACTGATGGCCGCTGGTATTCTGAGCCTTTGCATTCTGAGCGTTCATGACATAATCTGTGTCAAAACCGTCATTGATCTTCAGAGAAGAAATTTCTCCGTGCTTTCCGATCTTCACATCAAAGTTTTCGTTTTTCAGTTCTGCTTCATCTGACGAATCCACTTCTGCTGTGATCTCTGCATCATTATCAGCCTGTGCATTTTTTCCCTCTGCCTTGGTATCCTTGACAACTTTTTCATCATCGACTGTTTCCTCTGTGTCCTCGGTTACGGAAACGCCGTCCTCCTTAACAGCGCCATACACATTCACTCCGGCATACGGAACTACGGATGTGCTCACCATTGCAGCAGCCATAAGCCCTGCCGTCAGGTGGATCGCCTTCTTATTCCTTCTCCTCATACATACCCTTCCCTTTCTCTCATCAAAACGTAAACATCACTGTAAATTCAGCTTTAATATTGAGTAAACGTTTAATCACGCATATTATATCATCTGTAATAAAGGTTCATCAATATATTGGTCAATTTTCAGTACAATAGCTAGTTAAACTCCTATTTAATCAGCAATTATTTTTTATTGCTCTCAAGATTTTCTACAATTTTTTGAGTTCCTTTTCGTTAGAAATGATGAATCGTTTTACAGCGCTCGTCCGTCACTTATCACCAAGAAACATAAAAAGAGCCACCACAGCGAACTGTGGTGACTCTCTTGAAAGAGGTATTTATATGATTATTTTTGAATCTCTGCGGCAGCCAGAATCTTTTCAACATTCATGCGGCCGGAGCGGATACCTATGGTCATTACCATAGCCGAAAGAGCTGAAATGATCAGAAGCATGATGCCTGACACTGCGGCTATGACATTCACCGGTCGGGAGGCAAATCCTGTATAGGTGAGTGCAATGCTGATCGCAGATATCATCACTGCGATGCTTCGCCAGTGACCTATTGTCTTCAGCGCTTTCATTTGTTTTGTTGCTTCATCGAGCAATACTGATCTTTTTGTCATTTCCATTTTTTAGTAAGACAGACCCGGATTGAAGAATCCGATCAGTACACCTACAAATGCGATAACTACGAGCAGCAGCATTACCTTGATCGGTGTAACCTTCTTCTTTGCCATCATATACCAGCAGAAGATTACAAAAATAACTGTCAGAAGTCCCGGGAATACGGAATCAAGTTTCTCCTGAAGAACCATGTACGGCTCGCCTGCACTGTTAAGGAGCTGGAAGCTTGTCTTTACGCTTACCCAGGAAGCCGTTACCGCACCTATGACTATACCGCCAAGGGTCGTAACTGATGTACGGATAGCATCACCAACTTCACCTACAAGGATTTCAACTGCCTTAGTTCCCATCTCGTAACCCTTGAAGTAAAGGAACTTCATTCCGAAGTATGCGAAGAGGTTCCATGCGATGATGTAGAAGATAGCTCCAAGCGGGCTTCCGCCTGTTGACATACCAAGTGCGATACCGAGAAGGATCGGGATAACAGTACCTACTACGAGGGAATCACCGATTCCGGCGATAGGTCCCATAAGACCTGCACGAAGACCGTTGATAGTCTCTGCATCTACGTCTTCCTGTCCGTTTGCACGAGCTTCCTCAAGACCGGCTGTTACACCGACGATGACTGCACCGAGCTGAGGCTCTGTGTTGAAGAATGCACGGTATGTGTCCATTGCTTCTGCCATCTTGTCCGGATCATCTTTGTAAAGTTCCTTTGTGATAGGGAGCATGGAGCAGAGATAACCGAATGTCTGCATGTGCTCCTGTGAGAAACAGGTCAGATTTCCATAGAACCAGTTATGGAAGGATTTACTTAATGCCTGCTTTGAAATCTTTTTTTCCTGTGCCATTGTCAGATATCCTCCTCGTCGTCATCATCTGCGCTGACCGCTGCCGGTCCTGCCGAAGCTACTTTTGCCTGCTGAAGTCTCAGCATCTTGAGCTGGAAGATCACTATAGCGAACATTGCTGCTACTACAGTTGAAGCAACCAGGTTAAGTCCAAGTGATGCTGCAAGAGTGAAGCCCATAAGATACGGAACGAAGTCGAGTACGCTTCTTACGATCTGCTTTAAGAGGATCGCAATTCCGACACAGGGAAGGAGTGCTCCTACTGTGAAGAGAGTCTTCATCGGGATACCATCCATCGGGAGGTAATTCTTGATAGCTTCTACAACAGGTGCTCCGAGCTTACACATGATAACTGTGGGAAGCATGGAGAATACAAGATGAGAAACCCAAGGGAAAACCATGTCTACGAGATAAAGCTTGTCGTACTCTCTGTTATCAACAAACTTCCATCCAAGATGCTGCCATACAAGGTTCATTGTAGCTGTACCGTAGAAAAGAACTGTTCCGACAGTACCAACCATTGTACCGAAAGATGTTGCAAGTGCGATACCATCTGCAGAACCAGCCTCAAGACCGTAGCTCTTAAGAGCGAGCATTGCAAGCGGAATACCGATGTAAGATACTGCACGAACGTCGGCAGAAACTGTTCCACCCGGTGTTACAAGTGCGATATAAACGATCTGCATCGCTGTACCTACCATGATACCTGTAGGTATATCTCCAAGTACGATACCGCAGATCAGACCACCGATAAGCGGTCTACCAAGTGTGTAGTTACCAAATGATGTGCCTCCGAGTCCAGGCATACTGGACAGGCAGGCAAAAAGACCAAGGATAATTGCCTGTAACCAACTAATAGTCATTTTTTTCTCTCCTGTTTAGTTTAATCTCAACTTAGTTAAATCCAAACTGTCCACGGAACTTCTTCCAGTTTCCGATTGCTTCTTCCTTAACCAGTGCAAACTCTACTTCATAGCCTGCCTGCATGATCTTCTCCAGTGCCTCAGCTTCTTCCTGAGTGATAGACTGGTTATTTCCGAGCTTTGTTGCACCCGGACGATCGTTGCAGGGACCAATGATAACAGTCTTTACATCAGACGGCTTAAAGCCCTGATCAACAAGGATCTTTGCCATATCCACCGGATTCTTGGTGATAAGGAAATACCTTGTATCAGACTCAAGTACCTTCTGGCACTTCTCTTTGAAATGCTCCATTGTCCATACGAAAGTCTTCTTGTCGCTGGCGCCCTTGTATGCTGCCTTTAATACTGTGTTATTTGCTGCTGCATCGTTTACTGCGATAAGTCCGTCACAAGGATACTCCAGTGACCAGCGTGTTACGGTCTGACCATGAATCATACGGTCGTCTACTCTTACAAATGATATTGACATTTCATACCTCCAAAAAAATCTTTACGTAATGCCTGCTCAAACAGTTACACCGTATATTCCTTAAATCTCGTCGTCATCAACCGATGCTTCGATGCGAAACTCTTTGATCTGCTCTCTGGCATTCTCGATTATTTCATCATTTACGCCCTCATCTTCAACGAGCGTTGTGAGTACCAGCGGCAGATTCATTCCACCGATCATCCTTGTGTTTCCTAAAATTCCCAGTTCAGAAGCAACATCTGCTGTCGTTGTAAGCGGAGAACCACCGATTATATCTGCGAATACAATAAGTTCGTCATCTGCCTTTACTACTTTCAGAAGATTCCTTACCTCATCTGCAAATTCATCCTGTCCCATTCCGTTCTTAAGGCTTACGGACATCAGATCTTCTCTTTCGCCGGCAAGCATCTCAAGTGCCTTATGAAGTCCCGGTGCAAACTCACCATGACTTACCAGCAAAACATATCTCACTGCTTTTCTCCTTTCCAAATCACAAACTTGCGTTCAATCATTTCTCATCATCATTCTGCTATGGTTGAATTATAGAAAATATGCGTTTTTTCAACACCTAACGTTTGTCATGGCTTTTGCTGACAAATATCATAAAGTTATATTACCTGCGTCACTCTCCCTCATGACAAATGTCATATTTTTGTATATATGCAGAAAAAGGGTCCGGAGCGTGCTCCGAACCCTTACTTTTGACCCTGACATCATTTAATTAATCGTCTGGAGATAATTATTTATCTCTCTGTTCCAAAGTATCTGTTCCGTTTCTATATTTGATACACCGTCAAGTATCGACCTTACCGCCAGATCCACCTGTTCCTTAGCTCCGCTGTAACCTCTAAATCTGGGTGTAACTACCGAATGATCGATAGCCTGCTCAAGCATTTCCATATTCAGTGAGCTCTCGTGATCACCCTCTATAAGTTCCTGTGCTTCATCCGAGAGTGTGACATTTCTCATTACCGGCAGTCCATCTGAATACAGCAGGATCTCTCTCTGAATCTCCGGATCCGCTGACAAAAGTTTCATAAAGTTCCAGGCTTCTTTTTCCATATTTGTCGAAGAACTCATGCCGATACAAAGTGTATCCAGTTCCGACACATTATCCCCGTCAGGTCCTGCCGGCATTGTAAGGCAGCTCCACTCAAAACCGGAATACTTCTTTATCCTGAGTTCCTGCGACTTGTATGCTCTGTACTGCGAAAACGGCATTGGCTGAAATGCCACATTACCGTCTGAAAAATCTGCTCCTGAAACCTGATATCCGTCATTCAGCTCATTTAGCTTTTCCAGTAGATTCAAAGAATCCGTTATCGGAGGAACCGTAAAATCAACCTTTTCGCTACCGTTACTGAAAAAATCCACGCCATCCGCATTAAAAGCACAGGTCCAGTCATACCCTGTTACACCGTACTGATTATTACCTTCCTCCGAGCTATGCGCTACCTTTTTGCAAATGCTGTAAAATTCATCCCACGTCCAATCAGCATCCGGAAGTGCTATCTTTTCCCTGTTCAGGATCGTTTTATTTACAAACATAAGCTGTGGCGCGCATTCAAAGGGAAGCGCATACTGCTTTCCAGCGTACTTCCCCGACTCCCATGCAGATGAAAAGTAGTCTTCTTTAGTAAAATTTCTGTCTGAGCCGGACAATGCTGCAAGGTTTTTTAGAGCTCCGATCTCTGCCAGAGAGCTAAAATCACTCCCCAGTATAAAAACCACATCCGGCATGGATCCGCTCATTATCTTCTCATTAAGCCACTCTGTATAATCGGATTTGATAATTCCGGTTTCATACGTGACATTTATGTTTGGATACTTCTTTTCGAATTTCTCTATGGCATCATCAAGTATCCGATAGGTATTTCCGTTCTGAACATCCCAGTAACTTCCGGAAAAAACACCGATCGTCAGGTTGCTCCTTGTTCGTCTGAAACTGCCTTCGCCAAGCTGCATTATCAAGATTGAGAGAAGAAATAAAATTATGCAAAGTGATACTTTTAATCCGCGATTTACTTCTTTAGTTTTCATTATGTCACTCACTATAACTCTCAATGGTTGACCGCTCCGGTCTGAACCGCCCAAATAGCAAGCTGCGTCCTGTCTCTAAGTCCAAGTTTTGAAAGCACTCCTGACAATGTATTACGAACCGTTCCTTCTGAAAGATTTAGCTTTGCTGCTATCTCCTTATTCGGAAGTCCGCATCCTACGAGCCTGATCACCTGCCACTCGCTCTCTTTTATCGATTCCGTCTGCTTATCATCAACCTGAATAGTCATGTTTGACTGAGCCATTTTTGAGAAAAGTCTTACTACCTGAGAGGCTATATCTTCGTTGATCATGGCAGAACCCGCATATACTTTTCGTATCGCTTTTTCCAGTCCCTGCACCGAAATTCCCTTTAACAGATATCCGCTTGCTCCAAATTTCAACGCATTAAAAACATATTCGTCATCATCAAAGGTAGTCAGGATTATTATCTTTACATCCGGATAGTTTTCTTTAATTATCTGAGTTGCCACTACACCATCCATATTTGGCATACGGATGTCCATGAGGATCACGTCAGGCTTATTTGATCTCACTGACCGCACAGCTTCACGGCCGTCTTCTACGCTTTCCGTCACTTCAAAATCATGAACACTATTCAAAATGACCGTAAGGCTCTGTCTCATCAGTTCCTGGTCATCTGCTATCAGGATCTTAATCATCCCATTTTTCCTTTCCCCAGCGGATAGGTATCTTCACATCCACTGTAAATCCTTCTGTTCCTGAATACTTTAATTCACCCTGCAGGAGATTCAATCTTTCCTGCATATGATGCAAACCAAATCCCTGCTTTACATCTTTACAACCTATTCCATTATCCGAGATCGTTATGTGCAGGAAGTTTTCTTCTTTTCGCATATAACACTCTATCCTGGATGCCTTACCGTGGCGTATGGAATTTGTTATACTTTCCTGAAATATTCTGTAGATCGTATCTTCTTCATCTTCACTCATTCCTTCAATACGAACAGAATTTTCATATATGATCGTTACACCTGTGGATTTACGCATGTCATCGATCATTTTCATCACGGCATTTTCCAGATCGTTATTTTCCAATATGTCCGGGCGGAGCGCTCTAACCGACTGTCTAACGTCCGTTATACCGGCTCTGGCAACTTCTTCTATTGCTTTCATCTGCTGCTTTGCCGCATCAGGCGATACATCCATAAGCATGATGCTGGCTTCTATTCCGGTAACGATGCCTGTTAGCGAGTGCCCGATAGTATCATGGATCTCGCGGGCAAGCCTGTTTCTTTCCTGTATCTCTGCATTGTGTGCTGATTCTTTTGCATATTTCTCAAGCTGCTCATTTGCCGCCTGCAGCTTCAGGTTTAGTGAATATATCCTGTCAGCCTCACTCATCTGTGCCAATGCGATGATCACAACATAAAATATAAATATAAAAATATTTACGAGCTTCATTGTCGAGAAACCGGCAGTAAGCCCTTCCTGAAAATGAACGCTGTAATAGGTCCAGTACACATCGACCGGAATGATATTTAAGAGCTTGAGGACCATCTGTGAATTAAGGATTATATAAAACATCGACACCGATACGATATATAGCGCTCTCTCTTTCCAGTCGATCTTATAACGTATTACGTCTGCTATCACGAGGAACATTGCTCCTGTATATCCCATACCCAGCATGATACTGATGATCGCGACAATGATACATTCTCCGACGGATTTTGCCAATAGTTCCCAATGATTATTACATATAACTGTAGTGAGTACCATGAGAGTCAGATATAAAACCATTACTACCATAGGTATCTTTCCGGCTTCCACCGGCATACGTCCAGCGGCTTCCAAAAATGCAGTAGCTTCTCCTGCATGTACTGTACCAATGATACTCCTCGCCATAAATCCCGCCATCGTGATTATGATCAAAAAATTCAGCACCAGGAGGACTCTAAGCAAAAAGTCCGGCATGCGTTTTAATATCTGATTGTCAGGTGAGCCCACATCACTGCCAGCGGTCCACATAATTATCCTCCACGTTATTACTGTTTAAGAGCTCAACCGGTACGATGATATTTTTTTCTGTTTTCTCGCCCTTTAAGAGTTTATACAGTGCTTCTCCTGCCTGAAACCCGAGTTTTGTAGGAAACTGCTGCGCTGTTGCTCTTACCTTTCCTTCTGCGATCAAAGCCTTTACATCAGGTGAACCATCCACGCCATATACATCCGTTTCGTTGAGGATACCAGCTTCTTCCAGTGCTGATGCCGCTCCCATGGCCGCCAGATCATTCAGACAAAAAACACTGTCAAATTTTTTTCCCTGCTCAAGGTAGTCCCTAAGTACAGGCATCGCTATTTCTACCTGTCCCTGACAATCAAGCTCCGCCATTATCCTGATTTCCGAGTTTGCAGAGATGGTATCCTTAAATCCACGCACCCGTTCTCTTCCGGATGCTGTGCTTTCATGTGTAAGTATGACTACCTGTCCCTCTTCATGATCTTTAAGATAATATTTTCCTATGATACTTCCTGCATTATAGTTATCTGACACAATTGTACAGTCAGCGAGGTCAGGTTCATCTATTTCTGAATCGACGACAATTATCTTTATCCCATGTTTTCTCGCCCTTCGTAATACTTTAGAAAGACTCGACGAATCAACCGGAGTCACCACAAGCGCATCTACTCCCTCATCGATCATCGAATTTATCTGCTCTATCTGCCGATTTATATCAAGCGCAGGATCTCTCAGCATCAAACGGTCTCTTTCCGCCTCAACCCTATGACTCACCTGCTCATTTAATATCTGATAAAATTCATTATTCATTGTCATATAGCTGCAGCCTATGAGTCTGGACTTTTCTTTATGACTCTTTGAATGATCCTGACTAAATGCCAACAGCGCCACGGCAATAAATGCTATCACAAGCATATTTGTGATCCACTGCCATATCTTTACTTTTCGTTCTGTCGAATCCACTAGACACTTCCTTATAATATGATGTAAGGGTCAAAAGTAATTTTCAGGGGCAAAAAGACATTTTACCCCAACATCATTCAAAATAATATCATATGCAGCTCTTTTGCTGACAGTGACAAATGTCACGGTTTTATCAAATCTGACCATATCAAAAACTTTCAAATTGGTCATTTTTTTATCACCAAATTAAGTTTATCCTTTATCCAACTAAAGAGTATAGACCTCGATACCAAAAAACAAAGGAGACGTATCTATGAACAAGACAACTGCACTGAATCACTATCCAACCGCACGCATAGCAACTGTCAGACTTACGACAACTGCTGTTCTCATGGCAATGAACATAGCGCTTAGTTCTTTCGGCGTTCCTGTTCCCGGCGGACATCTCTATCTCTGTGATATAGTCATTTGTCTCGCCTCTATCCTCCTTAATCCTTTTGAGGCATTTGTGGCAGGAGGTATAGGTTCTTTCCTCGGAGACATGATCTTCTATCCGGCTCCTATGTTTGTATCCCTTGTGACTCACGGTATTCAGGCCGTTGTTATTTCATTCTTCTCACACAAGGTATTAAAAAATCATCCAAAGATCGGTTCCGGTATCGGTGTTGCGATCGGTGCAGTCATCATGGTTGTAGGTTATACACTTGGAAAGATATATGTTTACAGCACATTTGAGTACGCTATGATAAAGCTCCCGTACGAGATCGCCCAGGCTCTGGTCGGTGCAGTATTTGGAATGATCCTCTGCTGGAGATGCGGTATTCACAGATTATTTAATTTAACAGTAAAAGATAATTAATGATGTAAAGTCCTCGGATCCGTATCCGGGGACTTGTATTTTTTTTAGCACTGTTTCTTAAAAAACGCAGTATACACGCATATTCCGGTAATCTCCGACCCTCATTTTGTTCGATATATAAGGTGAAAAGTTACACCCTTACCGAACCAGGGAAGGTCGGAGGTAGTTCTATGAAAAAAATTGATTCAGAATTGGTATATTACACATTGAGCGGAGAGAAATGTGTTCTGAACAGTGACAAACACATGGAAGAGTCATTAACTGTGATCCTTAGTGAGCTCAGTACCATGCACACTTTTATCTCTGAGGTAATCTCAAATCTGGTTCTTAAAGAAAATGATGCTACCGGTGATGACAGAGCGACCATACTAGAAGCCTGTCAGTTACTTCTGCAGTTTCAGGCTTCATTTGCCAAGCTCCTGCCTGAACTGTATGAGAGTCTGGTAAATACCGTCTCTCAATTAGAATACGGACGTTTTTGTTTCGAGAAGAAACTATCGACCGGAACGATCGAACGCTGCCCTGTGATAGACTACGATAAAGATACTTTTCTGATCCTGCGGGACAGGCTCTTTGCTCTATCTCTCATGCCCGGAGCAATACATCTGCACATGGATATCAGACTGCAGGTGATCTGCTCATACATGGACTGGAGTACACAGCGGCTTGATGAGTATAATTATGCTCTTAACGCAGAAGGATTTAGAATTATGCTGTCTCCAAAATAACTACTAAATATGTTTCCCCGATCGTGATAAAGATCGCGACCGGGGATTTTCTTAAATTTGAAAAAATCACTTTACCTTTTCACATGTACGCGATATAATACATTTGTTGACTTTCCTCGATAGCTCAATGGTAGAGCACTCGGCTGTTAACCGAGTTGTTGCAGGTT
>CAMVTN010000051.1 GCA_947170415.1 uncultured Lachnospiraceae bacterium
GCAGGGGTAAAAGTTGATGCGATCTGCAACGGTTTCGGTTATTCAGAGATTCAGAAGTGATCGTGTTTATGAGGAGGTTAATACATGAGGGTACTTTTTAGAAGCGGAGTAGTTAAGGAAGTTATTTCGGCAGAAGTAAAACCAATGGATCTCGGTAATGGAACGATAGCCGGCACACAGATCGACTTTATCTTGGCAAACGGAGATAAAAACACCTATGTTTACAGCGAAAGAGTAGGCATAGAGGTTGCAGGAATGCTCGCTGTTGAATTCGTAAAAAATCTATACCTTAACGGTTTCGCAGACTTCTCAGACGAAGACGCGGAACTAATGTGATGATGACAGGGTCAAAAGCTAAAAATCCGCGATCCATGTCATCATCAAAGTAAAATAAAACATACCAGCATTTCTTGTGCAGCAGAAAATAAACAATTTTCTGCTGCACTTTTTTGTCAAAAAGGGTGTCTTTTACCAATGAACAGCCGATAAATACTACAAATTGGGGTTTTGTTATGAGTATGTTTGAATTTACAAAGCCTGATTACGGCAGGGAATACATACTGAATGGACTCTCCTCAATGCCCGGAGGGTTCTTCATATACAGAGCAGACTGGAAGAAGGAAGAAATCCTGTATGCAAATCAAGCACTGTTGGATATGTTTGAGTGCAGTGACACAAAAGAGTTTCTGGAGGTTACCGGAGGCACCTTTCGCGGCATAGTTCATCTTGATGACTATGATCGGATCGAATCGGAGATAAGATATCAGATCAGTTCATCAGATGACCATTTCGATAAGGTCCATTACCGGATACTTACAAAGACAGGTAGGGTAGTTGAGATAGAGGATTACGGCAGGTATATAGAAGACCCGTGGGAAGGTCCACTATTTTACGTATTTGTATCTTCAGCGCAAAATAAAAAAACAAAAGAAAACCAGGATAATGCTGAAGGAAAAGAGTTTACCACAGATAATGAGCGGACAAATGATGCACTGGATCGTGCTATACGGATAGCTAGTATATTGAATTGTGAAAGAAATTATGATTTCGCAATGAATAATGTACTAAAAGAATTAAAATCATATATTCATGGTGATTTCATATATATCCTTTCAGTTGATCCTGAAACCGATAAATTTACGACAGCTTTTGATATCGGTTCTTCGAGGATCAGGAATAAGGTCAGAGCAGAAAAAGAAGATGACATGTATATGGTATATCGTGGCGACTCGCATTTAAGAAGAGAGAATGATTATATTTTTGAAAATGTGGATGAAGTAAAAGAACAAAGTAATTACTTATACCAGTTTCTTCAAAGAGTGGGTGCGAGAAATATCCTCCAGGTGCCCATATACAATGTGGATGAAACCATAGGATTCTTAGGTGTTTTTAATATAGACAAAAGAGAAGTTCCGATGTGCAGGAGACTTCTTATAGATGTTTCATACAGTATTGCATTTAGGATGATAATGGAAAGAATCAAAAATACATAGTATGTATACATTTCTCGAAAAAACGTGGAGAGGGTGATGGTTTAATCGTATATCTTCATAGAAATCAGACAACATCATATTAACTGGGGTACGACAGTTAGAAACCGATATATTTTAAGACGGAGATATTTGCAAAGAACAAGGGGGTAACTTGCTTATGAAGCGAAAAGGATTTAAATCAATAAGTATGATGCTTGTATGTGTGATCTTATTGATCGTGCTGATTACCGGAGTTGGCGTTAGTGGATTTGCAATCTTTAGTACGGTAAAAAATAATGAATCAAGTGCAAAACTTTACAGAGATCAGCTTGAAGAAGATGTACTTAGGGAGCTGAAAAATGAGACACAGCTGGCGGTAGCTATAATCGAACAATATCATGCAAAACAGGAAAGCGGTGAACTTACGGAAGAGCAGGCTATGAAGGCTGCAGCCGACGCTGTCAGAGATATGAAATATGATGATGGAAAGGGCTACTTCTGGATCGATACAGAAGATGGTATAAACGTAGTTCTCCTTGGACGTGATACAGAGGGACAGTCCAGATGGGATGCAGTTGATAATTATGGAAATCATTATATTCAGGATATGATCAAGAATGGTCTGCAGGATGGCGGTGGATATACTTATCTGCAGTTCCCAAAACCCGGCGAGACTGTTGAATTGCCGAAAGTAAACTATACAGTTTCCTATAAGCCGTATAAATGGGTTCTCGGAACCGGTGTATGGATCGACCAGATTGATGAGATGGAAGCTGATTATAGAAGATCGGCGAGAAGATCTATCACTTTCAGTATCTTAAATGAAATCGTAGCGGTTATTATTTTATTTATAATCATGACCTTTGTTGCGATCAATATCAGTAAGAGAATTGCTAAGCCTATCATCAATGTAACAGAGAAGATGCGTAAGATCGCAGGCGGTGACCTTAGCGAATTTGAAGACGCTGAATTATTTGAAAAGAATCTCATGACCAGAAATGATGAGATCGGTACATTGTCACGCGGGATGAGAGAACTTCATGATAGCTTGCGCGAACTCATGATGACTATTACAGATACGACATCATATGTAGCAGCTGCAGCTGAGGAGTTGAATGCGAACGCATCACAGTGTGCAGAGGCATCGGAGCTCGTTGCTGAATCAATTACAAATGTTGCAGCTTCCTGCACGGATCAGAATGGAGCAGTAGAAAATGCAGACGGATCCACAGTTGTATTTGTCGAAAAGATGGATATCTTCTCACATAAGATCAACGATACTGCTGAAAAGGTTGATAACGCAAATACTGCAGCACTTAACGGTAAGCAGGAGATCGGTACTGCAGTTCATCAGATGCAGAAGATCGAAGAGGCTGTAAGCGGAACATCAAGAGAAGTTGAGAGTCTTGGTGCAAAAGTTAACCAGATTGGATCCATTGTTGATACGATCTCCGAAATTGCCAGTCAGACGAACCTCCTGTCTCTCAATGCTTCTATCGAGGCAGCGAGAGCAGGTGCGGCAGGACGTGGATTCGCGGTTGTTGCTGATGAGATTTCCAAGCTTGCAAGCCAGTCAAATGATTCCGCTAAGGAAATCGGTGATCTGATCGCTGATATCCAGAAGCAGTCGGCAGGCGCTGTTGAGTCAATGAAGACCGGTCTTGAAAACGTTAAGAGTGGTACTGGTGTCGTTGAAAAATCCGGAGAACTCTTTGGAGAGATCGCAGGTATGGTTCAGATCATTGCAGATGCTTCGTCTGAAATGGGCGGTATCCTTGATGAACTGAATAATGAAACAGAGACTATTAAGAGTGCGTTTGCTTCTATCAGAACTCAGAGTGAATCGATTTCTGAGGAAACACAGAATGTATCGGCTGCATCCGAAGAGCAGTCGGCATCCATGTCTGAAATCGCTACAGCAAGTAGTAAGCTCGCTCAGACAGCAGAACATCTGCAGGCAGAGGTAACAAAGTTCACCCTTTGATCGCAGCAGCACTTCTGTATCATTTAAAAAGTGCTATAGAAATACGCCGGGGATCGAAAATTTCGGTCTCCGGTGTTTTTTGACCGTAGAAATGCATGTGAGTATAATATTATGATGACAGGGTTCAAAGTAAAAAATCCGATTGTGCTTGCACAAAAAGGATTTTTTATTTGGAACCCGCAAAACACGAGCATGCATGGAGGCAAAAATTTGAAAAAGATCATTGTTGCGGGAATTATAGCATTTATCATGATGGTGGCAGCAGTTGTATTTTTATTATTTTACAGAAGTCGTGGTTCTGTGAGACTGATACCGGAAAAAGAATACGCTGTAAATGATCTGATTACTTCCTATGATCAGAGGGATCCGGAATGGAAAGACGAAAAACTGGGAAATTCATCCTATACTATTGGCTCGTCAGGGTGCGTTCTCACTTGTATAACATCTGCGATCTCCGACACGGAGGTAAAAACCACTCCTAAGGAATTAAATAAGCTTTTTAGTGAAAAGAGTGTTTATGATGAAAATGGAAACCTGCAGTGGGGAATCCTCGATGAGATAGATGGTTTTCATACAGATGTGTATGATGAAGTATCACAGGAAATCGTAGATGAGTGTCTGGAAAACGGACACTATCCTATAGTAAGAGTCCGTACCTTGCAGGGCACGGGCGCAAATCATTACGTATTGATCGTAGGTGCAGAAAATGGAGAATACATCTGCATGGATCCGCTAAAGGGAAACTTTACCACACTCGAGGAATATGGCAGAAAGATATTTGCTGTAAGGTGTGTGTGGTATGAATGAACAATAAAGATCAAGAGCAGGAAGACAGAGACGTGAGTAGTTATATTGAAGAAATATATGCAAGATATACTGAAGATCCGGACAAAACAGCACTTATTACAGAAGAGAAGAAATTAACATATAAAGAGCTTATTTCGGGAGTTGTGTCATTTTCTGAAAAACTTAAAAAGGCAAAGATCAAAAAGAAAAGCCGTATTCTCTTAGAAACATCAGACACAGCAGGTTACTTTACAGCCTTTTTAGGCAGTATGCTTTTTGGAACTGTAGTCGTTCCGGTTGAAGCAGGGATGTCTATTTACAGACTGAATGAAATTATAAATACTACAAAGCCTTCGCTTATTTTTTTGCAAAATAACGGAGAAAAATATAGTGATTTTTTAACAGGAACGGTCGACACGGAATTAAACAGCCGTTCATTTCCTGATGTTAATAATGATGCAGCTATCATTTCCACTACCGGAACCACGGGGAGACCGTCGCTTATATTACATACCAATGCAAGTCTGCTTGCAGCTGCGGAAAATCTCGTTGCAGGAACAAATATAAACAGCGATACAGTTATGCTGACCAATATGCCGGTATATCTGTCCACAGGTTTTTTGCGAGTAATGGCTGTACTGATCTCCGGAGGAACTGTGATTGTTACAGATAAAGCTTATAACGGAGATCTGATCACGAAATGTGCTGATCTGTATAAAGTTAACCGTCTTTCCATGGTGTCTACTTCATTATCCGCAATTGTAGACGAGTACATGGATAAAAGTGATAGTTTTCCTGCGTCGATCAAACAGGCAGAATCGGTAGCTTCGGTTTTGCCCGGAAATATTTCGCTTGCTTTCCACAGATTGTTTCCGGAAGTGACACTTTATAACGTGTACGGAACAACAGAGGCCGGATGCATACTGATACATGATACTGCTGAAAACTATGAGGCAGACTGCATAGGAAAACCTGCCGTAAATGCGGAAGTCATGCTTCTTGATGAAAACGGAAAAAAGATCGTAGATGCCGGAAGCTATGGACATGTAGCTGTTAGCGGCACCATGAATATGAAATCCTATTATAAAAAGAAATCCCTGACTGAAAAGGTGATGAAAGGTGATCTGATCATAATAAATGACATAGCATATTTTGATCAAAACGGCTACTATCATTTCGTGAGCCGGGTTGGAGACATAATAAATGTAGCCGGGCAGAAGATCACACCTCTTGAGGTTGAGGAAGCTGCATTAAAATATGAAGGAATAGATGACTGCGCATGCACAAAGGCCAAGGATGCAAACTTAGGAGAAGTACCTGTTCTCTATGTAGTAAAGAATGAAAAGTATGAACTCAGTGAGCTGCAGAAGACACTCACCGAAAACCTGGAAACCTACAGAGTGCCCAGGGAAATATACGTGATCGGAAAGATCCCTAGAACAGCAACCGGAAAAGTCATGAGACATATACTGGGAATATAATATGAAACCAAGATCAGCTCCTCTGGGAGATAAAAATATGATCGGAGCGAGGGTAACGAAGCTCCGTAAATTAAACTATATGAGTCAGAAAGACCTGGCGATGAATATGCAGTTAATGGGAGTTGATATGAATCTGTCATCACTTTCAAAACTGGAAGGGCAGACAAGGATAGCAACAGACCGTGAAGTCTATGCCATCGCCAGAATACTGAATGTACCCGTAGATGAGCTATTCAAAAAGATATAAATTTGTGTCATCATAAACAGCTTTAATTCAGTTACGGAATTAAGACTGCACAAAATGCATCAATTTCATATTTTAATTCCGTAATAGAATTAAGAAAACAATTCACGATGTTAATCTATCAAAGGAAACACGGAGAGTAAATGTAATTGGATCCCGTATTTAATTTGAGGTAGAGATGAAACATCTGACAAAGAAAACAGGCTATTTTGTTGAATATGTTGCGTTAGTTATAATGATACTTGCTGTATGGATGATGCTTGAAAAGCAGGGAACACTTAATCCTGTCATCCTTCCGGCACCGGATAAGGTGTTTGAGACTTTTGTCTCACTGCTTGCAAAGCAGACACTTATCCAGCATATGTCCGTAAGTCTTGCACGTGTACTCAAGGGATATATCCTTGCATCTGTTGCAGGTATAATACTTGGTATCGTGATAGGTCTCTTTGAGCATGCGAGGAGATTTACAGATCTTCTTATCCAGATCATAAAGCCCATCCCGCCGATCGCATGGATCCCTCTTGTGATCCTCTGGTTCGGTATCGGTGAGACAGGAAAGGTATTCCTGATCTTTCTTGGAGGCTTCTTCACAATCCTTATAAATGTATATGATGGTATCAGACAGGCAGATGTTAAGCTACTTGAAGTATCAAAGGTTGCAGAAACACCGTTTTTTACCCATGTTTTTAAGGTTATAATCCCGGGAGCTGCTCCTAATATCTTTACAGGATTAAGAGTCGGTCTTTCATCCTGCTGGATGTGTGTGGTTGCAGCAGAGCTCGTGTCATCAAACACAGGTCTCGGATTTATGATCATGAATGCGAGACAGTTCGGTCAGACAGACACGGTTATAGTAGGAATGATCACTATCGGTGTGATCGGCAAGGTGATGGATTCGATCATCAGAGCAGTTGAGAAAAAGGTGATTTACTGGTAATGGCATATATAGAGCTTAAGAATGTAAATAAATATTTTGATAATAACGGTGAAGAATTTCAGGTCCTTAAAAATATCGATTTTGATATAAATAAGGGTGAATTCATTTGTTTTGTAGGTGCCAGCGGATGCGGAAAGAGTACTCTTTTAAGATCCATCGCCGGACTTGAAGTAAAGTACGAGGGAACGATCACCGTTGACGGTAAAGAGATAAAAAAGCCTGAAAAGCAGCGTGGAATGGTATTTCAGGAACCGCGTCTTTTCCCTTGGATGAATGTCAGCCAGAATATTGGTTATGTCCTTGATACAAAAGATAAGGAAGAAAAGAAGCGCAAGGTTTCCGAGTTTATAAATATGGTCGGACTCCGAGGATTTGAGACAGCGCTTCCTAAGGAATTGTCCGGAGGAATGGCTCAGAGAGCAGGAATAGCCCGCGCACTTGCAAATGAACCGGAAGTACTGCTTATGGACGAACCATTCGGAGCACTTGATGCTCTTACAAAGATCCAGCTCCAGCAGACAGTCAGACGGATCCATAATGAAAGTCATCAGACGACCATCATGGTCACTCATGATATAGAAGAAGCAGTGTACCTTGCTGACAAGATCGTTATTTTTACAAACAGACCGGGTTCCATCCGAAAGATCATCAATGTGAATCTGCCGGAAGACAGAGACAGAAACAGTCTTGAATTTGTAAATGTCAGAAAGAAAGTATTTGATGCGATCACGATCAGCGCATGATCAAGAAAAAACGGCAATATCCGGTAAGATAAATAGTTTCATATGGAGGAGATTATGAAAAAGAAAGTAGTATCAGTGATGCTTGCAGGCATCATGGCAATGACTATGCTTTCAGCATGTGGAAGCAAGAGCTCAGCAGCAGGAAGTGAAGCAAACACCGAAGCAAAGACAACAACTGAGGAAAGCGCAGAAACAGCTGCCGCATCCGCAGCATCCGGTACAGAGGGTGTCACAGATACCGAAGTAAATATCGCTATGCAGCCCTCAGGTGCTTTTATCCCGTTTATGATCGCCAGAGAAGAGGGATGGCTTGAGGAATCTCTTTCGGAGTATGGTGTCACAGTAAACTGGAATGATTTTGAATCAGGCCCGCCGATGAATGAGTCAATGGCAGCAGGAAGCTCTGATATTGGTTTCCTCGGAGATGTTCCGGCTGTATCCGCTATCGCAGCAGGTCAGGACAATGTAGCTATCGCTATCGCAGCTGAGGGAACAAATGCGTATGCGCTCCTTGTTCCGGCTGATTCCGATGTGGAGTCTGTAGCTGATCTCAAGGGTCAGACAGTATCCACTGTTATCGGTTCAACAGGCCACAACCTTATGGAAAAGCTCCTTTCAGATGCAGGTCTTGATATCAATACAGATGTTAACTTTGTAAATATCAATGCAGGTGACGCAGGAACAGTTCTTTCAACAGGTCAGGCTGCAGCAGTTACCATCTGGGAGCCGAATGTAACACGTCTCATCGAGAACGGTACAGCTAAGCCTCTTGCATATGCCCGTGATACAGATCTCCTCGGAGTTAACCCTATCATGGCAAACAGAGAATTTGCTGAGGCAAATCCGGTTGTCATCAATGCTATCGTAGATGCATATAAGAGAGGTGTTGAAGAATTACCGAATCTTAGCGGTGATACGCTTAAGGCTATTGCTGAGTATCTCTCACTTGATGAAGCTCAGGTAGCTACTGTTGCAGGAAACTGGGACTATACAGTTGATATCACAGATAAGGACATTGCCGGTCTTAATGATACTATTGATTTCCTTGTAAAGATCGGTAATCTTACAGACAGCTACGATTTTGCAGAGCACGTTTATGGAAAATAAGGCATCAGGCCTTGTCTTTAACATACAGAGGTTCCCCATCAGTGACGGACCGGGACTTAGAACAGAGCTTTTTCTTAAGGGATGCCCTTTAAGATGCCGCTGGTGTTCTAATCCCGAGAGTTGGATGGATCATCCTGAACCCGGTATATATCCGACAAAATGCATAGGAATCGATAAGTGCGGCAGATGTCGTTTATCAGACGGTTACGAAGCCTTGAGATTTAATGGAAATATGATCAGCGGCTATGACAGACAGAATAGTGATGACGCACTGAAATGTGCGGAAAAATGTCCTGCTGATGCAATTAAAGTTTGGGGCATAAAAAGATCTGTTTCCGAATGTATGGATATTATACGTAAGGATAAAGGATATTATGAACGATCAGGGGGCGGCGTTACCATTTCAGGTGGCGAGCCCCTTTTGCAAACTAATTTTGTGGAAGAAATCCTTTCTGCATGTAAAGATGAGGATATTAATACATGTGTGGAATCATGTCTTCATGTGGAGTATGAAGCGGTTGAAAAGGTGCTTCCGGTCACGGATATTTTTATCTCTGACATGAAACACATGAATGACGAAATTCATAAAAAATATACCGGAGTGACAAATAAGCTGATATTATCTAATTTGGAGAATTTGTCTTCCGAAAATATACGGATCATATTACGTATCCCATTGATCCCCGGTATTAATGATGATGATAAGAACATGCAGGAGACTGCAGATTTTATCAAATTTAAGATGAATGGTAAAATAGAAGAGCTGCAGCTTCTTAGCTACATGCGTCTCGGTGAAGAAAAGTATTCTTCATTATGTCTTGATTATCCTTTGGGTGATTTTTTGGTCGACAGGGATTCGTTTCAAAAAAGAGTAAGAACTATCAGAGATTTCTTTATAAGTCAGGGTATCCCCTGCAGGATTGGTACAAATGATAATGAATAAAGAAGCACATACAAAAGCAATAGGAACAGAACCTTATGATAAGAGCTATGGACTTGGATATCAGGTGCATCATGGTGACTGGTCTCCGTTTCCGAGAGTAAATCATTTAAGGCAGACTTTTCTTGATAGAGAATATTATATTGATGTGCAGAGACTCCGTCTTGTGACAGAGAGCTATAAGGAGCATGAGAACGAGAGTCAGATCATGAAATGTGCCTATGCTTTTCAGAATGTGCTTCTTAATTCGGATCTTTATATCTATGATGAGGATCTGATCGTTGGTGAAATCTGCGCGCCGGCAAAGGCTTCGCCGATATATCCGGAGTTCTCTGTAAAATGGATAATAAATGAGATCAAAAATTTTCCGTTTGAAGAAAGAGAACATGATCAGTTTTATGTAAGAAATGATCAGGAAAGACAGGAAATACTGGAGCTTTGTGAGTGGTGGAAAGGAAAGACCGTTGAAGACTATGTGGATGACAATCTGACACATGAGGAGACAAAGGGGTCTGAGGACGGAGCGAGAGTATTCCAGACAAATCTGTACCACTATGCAGGTGTAGGCCATCTTGCAATAGATTATCCAAGGCTTATGGCACTTGGATTTGGCGGCATACGTAAAGAAGCCGAGGAAAAGCTTGCGGCAGAGGATAATGCGGAGAAACGTGAGTTTTATAAAGCAGTCATCATAATGTATGAGGCTGTTTCAAAGTATGTGATCCGTTATGCGTGCCTTGCTGAAGAAAAGGCAGCAGCAGAAAAAAATCCTGTGCGTAAGGCGGAACTTGTACGCTTAGCAGATGTTTGCCGAGATATCGCTGAAGAGGCGCCTAAGAGCTTCTATGAAGCGCTTCAGCTCTTCCAGATAGCTACCAGTCTGATCGTAGTAGAAGGAAATGGTCATTCTATTTCTTACGGAAGAATGGATCAGTGGCTATATCCTTTTTATGAGAAGGATATAGAGGAGGGTGTGATTACAAAAGAGTTTGCACTGGAACTCATTGAAGTAGTATATGTAAAGCTGAACAATCCTACAAAGCTTAAAGACCGCGGAAGTATGGCACTTAGGAATGGACGTGGATTTGGAGGAGAGAGCCTTACTATCGGCGGAACAGATACAGAAGGGAAGGACGCAACAAATGACCTCACCATGCTGATGCTGGAGGCATCCGCGCATACGAGGATGATGAATCCTTGGGTCTGCGTCCGCATCCATGAAAATACACCTCATGAGCTTCTCTGCAAGGCTGTAGAGTGTATAAGGGCAGGTTACGGTCATCCGAAGCTCTTTAATGATGCCCCTGCTGTAAAGGGTATGCTTAGAAAGGGAATGTCTATCGAAGAAGCAAGAGACTACTGTGTGGTAGGCTGCGTAGAGATAGACTTGCCCGGACGTGAATATGGCTGGCATGATGCAGCATATGTTAATACCGCTAAAATGATGGAGCTTGTTATAAACGGCGGAAAATGCCTTGATTCAGATGATAGGATAGGTCCGGATACAGGTTCACTTGACAGCTTCAATTCCTTTGATGAGGTTCTTGAGTCCTTTAAGGCACAGGTAAATTACTGGGCTGACAGGATGTGCGCTTCACTCAGTGTCATTGAAAAGGGGCATCAAAGCCTGAAGCCTCTGCCGTTCGTTTCAGCATTTTTTCCTGACTGTATGGAAAAGGGTATAGATCTCAATTCCGGTGGTGCCAGATATAACGGAATCGGTCCACAGGCGAGCGGTATCGCTACCTGCGCAGACTCACTTTCTGCCATAAAGCAGCTTGTGTTTGAAGAAAAGGTCTGCACTGGTGCAGAGTTCCTTGATGCTTTAAAGAACAATTACGAAGGCTATGAATGGCTCTATGCTCTGACTAACAGCACAAAAGTGCATCATTACGGAAATGATGATGATTATGCGGACGAGCTTTTCCGTTTTGTTTTTGAGACTTACTGCAAGAGTCTGGAGGGCAGAGAGACAGTAAGAAAGGGTGGTCATTACCATCCGGGGGTTTATTCTGTAAATGCTAATGTCGCAATGGGTGTAAATACCAATGCAACACCGGACGGCAGAAAAAAGGGAGAAGCGATATCCGAAAATATGGGACCTGTGCATAATTCTGCAGGTTCGCATGATATTGCAGGACCTACAGCACTCGCAAACTCTGTTGCTAAGGCAGACCATTCACTTGCTACGAACGGAACTCTTATGAATATGAGATTTCCGCAGGATGCAGTCGCAGGACAGAGGGGCAGAGACAACCTCATGTACTTTATTCGTGAGTATATGGCAAAGGGACCTATGCATATACAGTTTAATATCATGAGTGCAGAGACCATGAGACAGGCACAGAAGCACCCTGAGGATTATAAGGATATGCTGGTACGTGTGGCAGGCTACAGTGCGTATTTCGTAGAACTTGGCACGAGACTGCAGACAGACCTGATACAGAGAACAGAACTTCATTTTTAAGGAGTATTGAATAAATATGATAAAGGTAACTAATCCCTATAATGGTGAAATAGTCGGTGAAGTAGAAGAATACACGGACAGTATGATAGGTGAGGTCGTTGATCGGGCTTACGAGGCGCAGAAAGAATGGAAAAAAGTGCCTGTATATAAAAGAGTCGATTCTTCTTTGAGATTTCTGGAACTTGTGAAGGAACACAGAGAAGAGCTTAAAGCGCTTTTGTCTTCCGAGTCAGGAAAGAATTATTCAGAAGTTGAGATCGAGATGAATAATATCTTTACCTCATGGAGAGCGTTTGGAGAAAAGGCGAAACACCTTTATGACGAAGTGATACCGGCTGGGCTGGAAGCCGGACATGATAGAAATGTAGTGATCACAAAGCGCGAACCCGTTGGTGTTGTTGCTGCGATCATCCCTTTTAATTTTCCAACAAATCTTTTTAATCAGAAGGTTGCGCCGTCCCTTCTGGCAGGAAATACTGTGATCGTAAAGCCGGCATCTGCAAATCCGCTCACAGTTATCAGACTAGTTGAACTCCTGCACGAAGCAGGTTTTCCTGAGGATGTTATTAGTGTTGTTACCGGAAGCGGTTCTAAGATCGGTAAGGCGATTTGTACAAATGAAAAGGTTGCACTGATCTCACTTACGGGATCAACTGAAGTCGGTGTTCAGGTCGCAAAGATGGCTGCGGAAGGATTAAAAGAAACTGCGCTGGAACTTGGTGGTAACGATGCATTTGTGGTCCTTAAGGATGCAGATCTGGAACTTGCCATTTCTGAAGCCGCAGGAGGAAGATTCTTTAATGCCGGACAGATATGCTGTGCACCTAAGCGTTTCCTCATACATAGTTCTCTTTATGAAGATTTTATAGCAGGAGTAACTGAGCGGGTTTCAAAGATAAAGCGCGGAGAACTGAGTGATCCTGATACAAAAATTGGTACATTGATCTCTGAGAATGCAGCAAAGACTGTGGAAGAGCAGATTAATAAAACTGTTTCAGAGGGAGGAAAAGTCATCCTCGGCGGAAACAGAGACGGAGCTTTTATAGAACCTACGATCATACGTGATGTTCCGCATAATGCGGCTATCATGCATGATATGGAAGTCTTTGGACCTGTAATGCCAATTACCTCTTTTGAGACAGAGGAAGAGGCACTTCAGCTTGCAAATGACAGCATATATGGACTCGGAGCAAGTGTATTTACTAAGGATATGAAAACCGCGATGCGATTCACGGAAGCGTTTGAATCCGGAAGTGTAGTTATCAATGGCTCCAGCTACTTCAGGAGCTTTGAGATGCCGTTCGGCGGCGCAAAAATGTCAGGTATCGGAGCAGAGGGCGTTTACTCAACCTTTGATGAAGTAACCAGACGAAAGTGTGTAGTGTTAAAAGGAATCTTATGATCAATAACCTGCTGTTTGGATTTTTTGCCATGCAGCAGGATTTTTTGTAGTCATCTTTTATTGAGAACGGTAAAATGATGACAGGGTCAAAAGTAAATAGTACATTGAGAGGAATTCGATATGCCCACTAAAGGTGCAGTTCAGGAAAAGACATTTACAAAGATAAAGGAACCGGGCAAATATAACGTGGTCATGCATAACGATGACTTTACCACGATGGAATTTGTCGTTGAGGTTCTTGAAGATATATTTCATAAGAACAGCATGGAAGCTGAGATACTGATGCTCACTGTACATAAGAGCGGCAAGGCTGTGATAGGCAGTTATCCGTACGACATCGCTGTTTCAAAGGTAAATACTGCGATATCCCGTGCAAAGTCAGCAGGTTTTCCGTTCAGGATGACAGTTGAGGAGGCATGATATGAACGTTACAAAAGAAGTTGCAGGAATTATAAATAACACTCTTGCACTGGCTGCCGACAGGCATTATGAATATGCAACGCCGGAGCTCCTGCTCCTCGTAATGTGTGAGAGCACAGGGTTTGTACGGGCTTTCTCTGACTGCGGCGGAAGTGTCCCGATGTTGTCTGCAAAACTCGAAGAATATCTTAAAGAATATGTGGATACAGTCGGGGATGCAGAGCCCGGTATTTCTACAGGTCTTAATATGATCTTTTCGATCGCGCAAAATTCTGCGATAAACAGCAGTAAACCCGCAGTAGAGTTGTCACACCTTGTCCATGCCATGTTTGGCTTAAAGGACAGCTATGCGGTTTACTATATGCAGGAACAGGGCGTAGATGAAGTGTCGCTCATACAGGAGATAATAAGCGAACCTGTGATAAACAGAAAAAGCCCGGCAGGATACGGCGTAAATGACGAGGAAGAGGTTGAAGAGGATCCGCTCGAGGGCTATGCGCTATGTCTAAACGATGTTGTAGAGGGGATGAACCCGCTTATCGGGCGTGAGGAAGAACTGGAGCGGACTATACAGGTTCTTTGCAGGAAGGATAAGAATAATCCGCTGCATATAGGTGAACCCGGTGTCGGAAAGACAGCACTCACCTATGGACTTGCCCGCAGGATAAACAGTGGAGATGTTCCTGATGTACTTAAGGGCGCAAAGATATTTTCTCTGGATCTCGGCAGCGTCATAGCCGGAACACGTTACAGAGGTGAATTTGAAAAGCGCTTGAAAACCATCCTGAACGTCATTTCTGAGGAAGAAAAACCGATCATATATATCGATGAGATCCATAATCTTTTGGGAGCAGGCGCTACAGGAGAGGGATCTTTTGATGCGGCAAATATCCTGAAACCATATCTCGCAGATGGAAATATACGTTTTATCGGCGCGACGACTTTTGAAGAGTATAAAAAACATTTTGAGAAGAGTAAGAGTCTCGTTCGTCGTTTTCAGAATGTGGAGATAAAAGAGCCGTCAATAGAGGAAAGCATCAAGATACTGCAGGGCTTAAAAAAGAAGTATGAAGCCTTTCATGGCGTGACCTACGGCAGAAATGTCCTCGAATATGCTGTGCAGATGAGCTCGAAGTACATAAATGAGCGGTATCTGCCGGATAAAGCTATCGACCTTATGGATGAAGCAGGAGCTTATCGAAAGATCCATCCCCTGCCGCAGAAAAAGCAGACTGTCGGAAAAGACCTTATAGATGAGATACTTACAAAAATCTGCAGAGTGCCGAAGCAGTCGGTTGAATCGGATGAGCTTGAAGGTCTTGCCACTCTTGAAAAACGCATACTTTCAAAGGTTTATGGACAGGATGCGGCAGTGACACAGGTAGTAAATGCCGTTAAATTTTCCAGAGCAGGGCTTGGAGAAGAATCAAAACCTCTCGCAAGTCTCCTTTTTGTCGGTCCGACAGGCGTAGGAAAGACGGAGATCGCAAAGACGCTTGCTGACGAACTCGGTGTCAGTCTTGTCAGATTTGATATGAGCGAATACGGAGAGAAGCATTCTGTAGCCAAGCTTATCGGTGCTCCGGCAGGATACGTTGGCTACGAAGAGGGAGGACTTCTCACAGAAGCGATCAGAAAGACTCCGTCCTGCGTGCTTCTCCTCGATGAGATAGAAAAAGCACATCCCGATATATACAGTATGCTCCTGCAGGTCA
>CAMVTN010000052.1 GCA_947170415.1 uncultured Lachnospiraceae bacterium
TCCTGTTTTTCGACTTCCTTTTTACTCATAATGCACCTCCGAATCATAAGGAAAAATACTTTATTTTATTATCGGCTTATGCGTCAGCTAGTTTTATTTTTTCGTTCCCTCAAATTTGAGGAGACGGATTACACATCACTTTGACAATTCTTTGATGTCTAAAATTTATATCTGAAAAATCATTTAGCCCTCACGAAGTGATGGCGTCGCCTGTTTGCACTTCAAACAGAAAAGGGGGATTGGGGGCATCCCACCAACAAGCATTTTGCATATTCGGTACCGAAATGCACTGCTTGCCAATCGGAAAAAGCAATCGGCAAGCAGTGCCTTCGTACGTACAAAGGCTCTTTGCTTGTTGGTGGACATGCCCCCAATCCCCCGGAACTGACTGTAAGAAAGTCAGGCTACGGGCTAACGCCCTTCTAAATTATTGATAAGTTATTTGGGAAGCATAGCATGACGACTTGCTGCAGAATAAAGAGATGAAAAGAATTGGTTTTTTTATGAAATATAATCAGTGGTTTTGATTGAATTTCTAACGGCGACAGTATATATTAAAAATGCGAAGAAAATTCTTTGACATATCTAGGTATGATATAGAGGTCTGAATATAGACTATATAATTGTTAGAGAGGTCCTGCTTTAGTGGACGATTCAAAATAATGGGTTGTTTGTGAATGCAAGCAACCCATTTTTCGTGTGGAAAAATTGTAATCAAGTATGGGCAAGGTTCCTTTTTATTGTTGAGCCGAAAAATACAAGTGGTGTAAAATTATAGAAACTTATAAAGTGCGAAATAATTGGAGAAAATAAATTGACACTTGCTGAATTTGAAAATGACATTAAAAACGGAGAATCGCTTACGGTTGAGTTTAAGTCTTGGGTAAAGGCTAAAACCATGAAGGAGCGAATTACACTTGCTGTAGATGAGCTTGTGGCATTTGCTAATGCAAAGGGTGGAACTTTGTATTTCGGTATTGAGGATAACGGAGAAATAACAGGCTGTACTGATTATGATCCGCAGAATATAATCGAGGGTGTTTATGACAGGACAAGACCGGCATTATATTCGGAATGTGAAGTGATCAATCATCCTGATGGAGATGTCATTGCGTTACATGTGGATTGTGGAAATGGAATCGTTTATGCAACTAGCTCGGGTAAATGCTTGAAAAGACTTGGCAAGAATAGTAAGCCGTTTTATCCGGAAGAAATGACAGAAAGGTATTCGGTTAATCAGAATCCGGACTTTACCGGTTTGAAAATTTTAGAAAGTTCTGAAGATGATATCGATAAACTAGAGATATACAAACTTAAAGAAAAACTGAAGATCAGAGATCCAAAGTCTTCGCTTGTGGAATTGGATGACCTTGCTTTTTTAAGGGATTTAGAGCTTGTTAAGGATGATGATGGAGAATTAAAGCTCACGATAGCTGGATTATTGTTTGTGGGAAAGGAACAATCTATCAGAAAGCTTTTGCCACAGGCAGAAGTAATATATTTACATTACTCTGATAATAATACTGTTGAGTATGATGCACGAATGGATCTGAAAATGCCGATTATTTCGGTTATTGACCGTTTGACAACAAGAATTCAGGATACAAACAAGATAGTTAATGTGCAAGTTGGATTATTCCGTTTGGAAATATTGGATTACCCTGAAAATGTATTTCAGGAAGCATTATTAAATGCTCTTACACATAGAGACTATCAGAGTCAGGCTGCAGTGTATGTAAAACATTATCCTGACAGGATTGTAATAGAAAATCCGGGGGGATTTATAGATGGAATAAATGAGAGTAACATAATAACACATCCATCAGCGCCTAGGAATAAGTTGATCGCCGAAACTTTGCAAAGGCTTAAATATGTGCAGAGAACAGGTCAGGGAGTGGATATCATTTATAGAGAAATGGTTTTGTCAGGAAAGTCATATCCGATTTATAGATCATATGGCGATGCTGTTACGTTAACAATCTATAGCGCTATAGATGATGTTGATTTTGTAAAGGCTATTGCAAAAGAGCAAAATGATAGGCAAAAGAATTTTACTTTATCAGAATTGATGGTTTTAAGATATTTAACAGATAATAGAAGGATTACAATAGCAGAGGTTGAGAGAATTATACAGGATACACACGATTTGGCACAGAAGACTATTAATGGTCTATATAAGGCGGGACTTATTGAGGTATCAGGAAAATCCTATATGCTTTCAGCACAAATGTATGAAAAGGTAAAATCATCTGTTGAATATACTAAGGACAGATCCATTGATTATATAAAGGCAAAAGGAAGAATTTTAGACTATCTTGAGAGAGAGCCATTTATAACAAATGAGCAGGTTAGAGAGCTCTGTGGCTATTCAAAGCAACAAGCCCGTCATACATTGGATAATATGAGGGAGGAGCTATTAATAGAGTTGGTGGGGAAGGGAAGATCGAGTAGGTATTTAAAAACTCGATAAAAACTCGAAAAAACTCGAAAAAACTCGAAAAACTCAAATTAGAAATTAATGGCACTATGATGCTCGTGGTACCTTTTTGGTACTTTAAAATTCAAAAACAAATAATAATATGGCAAATATGAATAATATGCAGAAATAAACCCAGTAAAATCAATATGTTTCACGACGATTATATACTGATAAAATCGTGAGGGTGGTAGAACAGTAGGATCTGGAAGAGTTGCTTCCATCATCGAGTAATTGTGCGGAGCACTTAGCGAGGTATTATCGAGCTTAGTGCGTGCCATTCAAGTTCGCTTGGCGAAGTTTTGTCGAGCCTAGCGTAACTTGTCCGATCTTACTAGATAGAATTTTTATATAGAATTGCTGTAATCCTAGTGTTTATCAGTGATTCGCATATCTGAATAGATATTTGTCCAAGCATAAATTAAGGGCTGATTCCTTCGGGAGTCAGTCCTTTTTGTATAAAAGCACAAACATCAATTCATATTGTTGCTTTACAGTAACAAGCATATTAAAATTATGTAGATTGCGTGAAATGTACATTGTATTCATGGAAACTTGCAATTATCCGGTATAGAAATGATGAATGTAACTGTCAGAAATCTGAAGGCTCTTGAGCAGTTACTGATGGATTTAAAGAAAGGAGGATTGAAAATGCAGGGAGTAACATTGATCAGTATTTTCATTCTCCTTTTGGTCATATTTCAGGTTCATCATAATGTATATATAAAACCTGGTGTAAAAAAAGCATTTATCCTTGCATCGATGATGATCGCGTTTATCGTTATAGGAGAACAGATAGCAGAGCTTGTGACTGGTTCAACAGGTACAATAGGATATGTGTTGGCACATTTTGGTAATTCTATTTCTAAAATGCTATCACCTCTTGTTCCGCTTGGATTTAACTATTATACGGAAGAGGGGATGTTTAGAAGCAAAAAAAAGACAATGATCCCCATTTTGATATACGAAGGTTTGTGCATTTTAAATATCAAATATCCGATAATATTCGGGATAAATCCGGTTGATAATAGTTATTTTAGAGGACCATTGATTCCTGTGGTGACAATAATATCGGCATATTCTTTTTTACTGTTTATGTATGGAAAGCTTAGGGAAGAATATGAGCTTGAGCCATATGATGTAGCCTATCTTACCCTGGTCTATTTGATGATGTTATTTGGAACATTGGTACAGATGATATTTCCAACGGTCCAGATACTGTGGTGCTGCGTTTCGATTGCCACACTGATGTATTATATGTTTATTCAGGAACTTTATTATAAGACTGATACAGTAACAGGATTGAAGAATCGTAATGTCTTTAATTTTCGAATTCATCAGCTAAAAAAAGAAAAAAATGTTATCATGATCAGTTTTGACCTAAATGATCTGAAAAAAATCAATGATAATCAAGGTCATGCAGTTGGAGATCATTATCTTCGCGCAACGGCGAAAACGATCCAGAAGTGCTTTAAGGGAGTTGGCAGGCTTTACAGGGTTGGTGGAGACGAGTTCTGTCTGATTTCTGTAAATGTTAATAAGTATATTCTTGATAAACGATTAGAGGTGTTTAAGGAGTTAAAAAACTGCTATTCGGAATATGGTGATTTCAAGTTTAGTCTGGCATACGGAACAGCGGAAAGAACCTGTGGAGAAAAGATCGAAGACTGCCTCAAAAGAGCTGATAAAAAAATGTATGAAAATAAAGTTAAGCAGAAAAAATCAGCTTATAATTCAGCCGGGTTTGCTAAGTGTTCTTAGTAAGAGTGTATGCGTTAGCTGTTTACGGCCCAAAAAGATGAAAAGTCATTGGCTTTTTGACCGCAATAAGTCGCTATATGTTAACTCATTTTAACTTGATTTTTTTTAGAGCAGGGGCTATTATGTATGCGTTCTGTGTATAGAATATACCGTTAATTACACGGGGCTTCTGAGCTGTCTGAGGTGCAGACGGAGCAGAATTAATAAACGAGCAGCCTGCGGTACAGGCTCTCAAAGAACGATCAGCGGTCTGCGGTACAGATCGGCTGCGAAAAGAAGGAGAAAAAATGGAAAAAGAAGAATTTCTGAAACTGTATCGTCATTCACTTGCACACATTCTTGCAAAAGCGGTGGTAGAGATCTTTGGTAAAGATGTTCAGTATGCCATCGGACCGCAGATAGCAGATGGATTTTATTATGATTTCAATCTGCCTCGTGCAGTGACAACTGATGATTTCAAGTCCATCGAGGACAAGATGCGTGAGATCATCAAGCGTCGTGAAGACTGGACAAGAAAGGAAGTATCACGTGAAGAGGCTCTTAGTATCTTCAAGAATCAGAAGTACAAGACAGAGCTTATTGAGGATCTTCCGGAAGGAGAGACACTCACTATATTCTACACAGGTGAAGATTTCGTGGATCTTTGCCGTGGACCTCACGTTGAGAATTCTCAGGAACTTATGAATACAGCTTTCCAGATCAAGTCCGTATCCGGTTCTTATTGGAGAGGTGATGAGCATAAGGATCAGCTTCAGAGAATTTATGTATATGCGTTCCCTGATAAGAAGGGTCTGAAAGATCATCTTGCATTCATCAAAGAGGCAATGGAGAGAGATCATAAGAAGATCGGACCTGAAATGGAACTCTTTATGTTCCATGAGACAGCACCGGGTATGCCGTATTGGCTTCCGAGAGGCTGGGAGGTTTATAATGCGCTTCTTGATTACTGGAGAAGAAAGCATATGCCTCATGGATATCAGGAGATTTCCGGTCCTATCATGAGTTCAAAAGAACTTTGGGTTCAGTCAGGACACTGGGATCATTATCAGGACGGAATGTTCGTAGTTCCGATCGATGAGAACAATACTTATGCGATCAAGCCTATGAACTGCCCGAATGCGATCAATGTATATCGCAGCCGTCAGAGAAGTTACAAGGAGCTTCCGCTTCGTTTCTCACAGACTGATCCGATCCATAGAAGAGAGAAGTCCGGTGCGTTGAACGGACTCTTCCGTGTTCAGGAATTCCATCAGGATGACTGTCATACATTTGTTACAAATGATCAGATCGAAGAAGAGATCGGCGATATCATGGATATTGCAAAGGAAATCTATGGAACATTCGGTCTGACATATGCAGCTGAGCTTTCTACTCGTCCTGAAGATTTCATGGGTGATATCGAGCTTTGGAATCAGGCGGAGGCTTCGCTTAAGACTATCCTGACTCATAAGTTTGGTGCAGACGGATTTGAGATCAATGAGGGCGATGGCGCATTCTATGGTCCGAAGATCGATCTTAAGATGAAGGATTGCCTTGGACGTGAGTGGCAGATGGGTACTATCCAGCTCGACTTCCAGCTTCCGCTGAATTTCGATCTGAAGTATATCGCTCCTGACGGAAGTCAGCAGAGACCGGTTATGATCCACAGAGCTATCTTTGGTTCACTTGAGAGATTCATTGGAATCCTCATCGAGAACTTCAAGGGAAGTTTCCCGTTCTGGCTCTCTCCGAAGCAGGTAGGTATCGTTCCTATCCGTGTGGAGAATAACGAGTATGCAAAGAAGGTTGCTGATCTTTGCTACGAGAATCGTATCAGATTTGAGGCTGATTACACAGATGAGAACATGAAGGTAAAGATCAAGCGCTTTAAGACAATGCGCGATCCGTATATCATCGTTCTTGGTGACAAGGAAGCAGAGACAAACACTGTATCTATCAACATCCGTGGTACAAAGAAGAATCTGCAGAATATCCCGCTTGATACATTTATCAAGATGTGCAATAAGATGAACAGAGAATATTCCCTTGACTTACTTGAGGATGTTCCTGAGAATCTTTGATAATTACATCATATGACAACGACGCCCTTCCGGCAGGATCACACCTGTCGGCAGGGCATTTTTGTTGTGCGGAGCACTTAGCGAGGTATTTTCGAGCTTAGTGATATTTGTTTTAAAATTAGTGTTGACGGAAAGTAATGACAGGTATAATATAAACACATGAACAGTTATTCATATGTTCAAGAGTTTAATAAATAAAACACACCGACATACATAAACTAGATGTTGTACATAGAGGAGCGATATATGGCAATACATGATGTAGAGAGCTGCGACGTATATAAACTTCATCCGGACAGACTTCAAAAGATAGAGAAAGATATGCCGGATGAAGATACATTATATGATCTCGCAGAATTATTTAAGACATTTGGAGACTCAACCAGGATAAGGATCCTGTTTGTGTTATTTGAATCTGAAACCTGTGTCTGCGATATAGCAGAAGCTTTGAATATGACACAGTCCGCTGTTTCACACCAGTTAAAGATACTAAAGAACGCTAAGCTCGTGGGAAATCGCAGGGAAGGAAAGACAGTATTTTATTTCTTATCAGATGATCATGTCAGGACCATAATCGGTCAGGGCTTAAATCATGTTAAAGAGTAAGTCAGATATTAACTGACGTTTATAAAGGAGAACTTTTATGAAGAAAAAATTTGCTTGTGAAGTTGATTGTGCAAATTGTGCAGCAAAGCTTGAGGATGCTATCAAGAAGGTAGAGGGAGTGCAGGACGCAACAGTAAATTTCCTTACTCAGAAGCTTACACTGGTAGCTGAAGAAAGTGAATTTGATGCAGTACTTGAGAAAGTAGTTAAAGAGGCAAAGAGGATCGAGCCGGATACAGTTATCACGATCTGATCGTAGGATCCGCTCTGTATCAAAAAGAATCGACAGGCGGAGACAAAGAAAGTCTTCGCCTGTTTTAGTGAGTAGGGAAATCCGAAGGGATTTCTATTGGTTCAGTTTAACTAGGAGATTTCTATGAATAAGAAAATGAAAAAGACCAGAAATCGCATAATAGTAACTCTGATAATATTCTTTGCGGTTTTTGTTTTAGATAAAGTAGGTATCTTAAATAATATTGGTATTTCCGAGCCGGTGAGACTGGTGCTCTATGTGATCCCATATCTTATTATAGGATATGATGTTCTGAAAAAAGCGTTTACACATATCATAAGGGGACAGGCTTTTGATGAAAGTTTCCTTATGGCAGTTGCGACTATCGCGGCATTTGCCATAGGAGAATTCCCGGAAGCGACAGCGGTCATGCTTTTCTATCAGATCGGTGAACTTTTCCAGAGCTATGCTGTCGGTAAGTCCAGAGCATCGATCACAGAAATGATGAGCATCGCTCCTGAATATGCAAATCTGGAAAAAGATGGAACTATAGAAGAAGTAGATCCGGAAGACGTAGAAATTGATGATGTGATAGTGATCCGCGCAGGAGAAAAAGTACCGCTGGACGGAGTAGTGACAGAGGGTGAATCCTTCCTTAATACCGCTGCACTTACTGGCGAAAACGTTCCGAGAAGAGTAACGGTCGGAGATGAAGTAATAAGCGGATGCGTAAATGACAAGGGAACACTGAAAGTCCGTGTAACAAAAGGATATGAAGACTCAACAGTTGCAAAGATACTGGAACTCGTAGAAAATGCGGCAACGAGGAAAGCAAAAGTAGAAAAATTTATCACTCGTTTTGCAAGATGGTATACGCCCGTAGTTACTATCGGAGCAGCGCTTCTTGCGATCATACCGCCAATTATTCTTGGTGGAGGCTTCGCGAGCTGGATCCACAGAGCGTGCATTTTTTTGATCGTATCATGCCCGTGCGCACTGGTCATATCAGTTCCTCTTGGATTTTTTGGAGGAATCGGTGCGGCATCAAAAATGGGAGTACTCGTTAAGGGTGGAAACTTCCTGGAAGCAATAGCAGAAACAACTACTATTGTGTTTGATAAAACAGGAACTCTCACAAAGGGAGAATTTAAGGTTACAAAAATTTTACCGGATAATGAGAAAGGTTTATCAGAAGGTGATATACTTGAAATTGCCGCTATAGGAGAAAGTATGTCAGATCATCCTATAGCGCAGTCGATTCGCGAAGCATACGGAAAGACTATCGACAGTAATCGTGTTAAGGATGCAAAAGAAGAAGCAGGACACGGACTTTCGGCAGTAGTTGACGGTAAGCAGATTTTTCTCGGTAACAGAGCACTTCTGGCGGCAAGGGGCATAGGAGCTCCTGAACATTCAGAAAACGGAACGATCGTATATGTAGCAGCTGACGGCTTATATGTCGGAGCAATAGTGATCTCAGATATCATAAAAGATGGAGCGTCAGAAGCTATCAAAAAGATGAAATCGGTCGGTATCAGAAAGACTGTAATGCTCACAGGTGACAGGCGTGAAACCGCACAAAATGTTGCGAGAGAGATCGGTATAGATGATGTACACGCAGAACTTCTGCCTGCGGATAAAGTTTCTGAGGTCGAAAAACTCCTTGAAACAAAAGAAAAATACGAGAAACTTGCTTTTGTCGGAGATGGCATAAATGATGCGCCGGTACTTATGAGATCAGATGTCGGTATTGCTATGGGATCACTTGGCTCAGATGCTGCGATAGAAGCTGCTGATATCGTTCTTATGGATGATGATATAAGGAAGATTGCTTCTGTGGTAAAGATCGGCAGAAAGACAATGAGGATCGTTAAGGAGAACATTACTTTTGCGCTTGCGGTAAAGTTTGCCGTGATAATCCTTGGTGCTCTTGGTCTCGCAAATATGTGGGAAGCTGTATTCGGTGATGTAGGAGTTACCGTGATCGCCATCCTTAATTCCATGCGCGCGCTTCGGGTAAAGGATTAAAAGAAAGGAATATTTAACAGATGATAAAGAACAAAGAACTCATAGATCGTTTTTTCAGATATGTAAAGATCGATACTCAGTCTTCAGAAGAAACAGGTGCATCACCGTCCACAGCAAAGCAGCACGATCTTGCGAAAGTTCTCTATGAAGAACTTAAAAGTATAGGTGCATCCGATGCTTATTATGACGAGGAGCACTGTTATGTATATGCTCGTATCCCGGGAGATGACCGTTCCCCGCTGGGATTCATCGCTCACATGGACACATCACCGGCAGTGACAGGAAAAGATGTAAAGCCCAGGATCATCGAGAATTATAACGGTGAGGATTTTCTCCTGAAAACAGAGGAATTTCCGGAACTCTTAAATCATATCGGTGAGGACATCATTGCAACCGACGGAACTACACTTCTCGGTGCAGATGACAAAGCAGGTGTTGCAGAGATCATGAATCTCGCAGAATATCTCCTTACACACAAGGACGTATCTCACCGTCCGATCCACATAGCATTTACACCGGATGAAGAGATCGGATGTGGAACAGATTACTTTGATGCAGAAAGATTTGGTACAAAGGAAGCTTACACCGTTGATGGTGGAAAGCTCGGTATCATCGAGTATGAAAACTTCAATGCAGCTTCCGCACATATCCATGTGACAGGAAAAAGCGTACATCCGGGAAGCGCAAAAAATATCATGAAGAACGCTTCAACACTTGCCATTGAGTTCCAGAATATGCTTCCTGCTGTAGAAGTTCCGGAACACACAGAAGGATACGAGGGATTTTACTTCCTTGACAGTATGAAGGGCGATGTGGAAAATGCAGAACTTTCCTACATCATCAGAGACCATGATGCAGAGCTCTTTGCAGCGAGAAAAGAGAATATAAAGAAGATCACAGCTTATCTTAACGATAAGTACGGTGAGGGAACATTCAGCGCGGAAGTAAAGGATCAGTACCACAACATGGCAGATGCAATGAAGAACCATATGGATCTCGTAGAAAATGCCATGGAAGCTATGAAGAAAGTAGGTGTTACACCTGTAAATGAGCCGATCCGCGGTGGTACGGACGGAGCAATGCTCTGTGAAAATGCAGGTATCGCATGCCCGAATCTCCCGACCGGTGGCTACAACTATCACGGCAGATATGAATACGCATCAATCCAGGAAATGGAAAAGAGCGCAGAAGCACTGATACATATCGCAACTATGTGATGATGTCAGGGTCAAAAGATCAAAATCCGATCCTACGAGCACAAATATTGATTGAAATAGTGATAAAGAAAAATGCGGCAGCTTTAAGGGCTGTCGCATTTTTCTAGTTAAACATTACATTGCAATAAGCTTTCCCTTCGTCATTATTAAGTCCGACGGTATAGATCTTCTGCTCAAAAACAGTACGCTCATTTACGACGGGGTGGATGATATTTCCGAGGAAAGCCTGCTTCCTGTACTCGGCTCTCATATGGGACGGGTGCAGGAGCTTCCCGTCGAGGCAGTCAAGTGCCATACGGATATACTGCTCATTATTCATATGGTGATTGCTGTCAAGGTCTCTTAATCGAACCGTGATATCCTCAACAGTGTGATTTTCTCCCTCTTTTGGGAAAGGAAGTTTACGTGGAGCATAGTCCATGTCGAGACGAGGCTCGATAGGATAGGCTTCCGCGAAGTAGTCCGGTATTTGTATGGGCAGATTATTTTCCAGATCGATGAGCGCCCATATGGAATTTGCCTGCGCGAGAAGTTCACCATCTGCTGTTTTCATAAAGAAATTTCTCATGCCGAAAAGCCCTTTAAGCTCATAAGGAATCGTTCCGATCACAACATCTTCGCAAAGCTTCGGGTAGCGCAGCACGTCGATCTGCCAGGAGGAAAGCATCCATGCCCAGTTCTTTTCTGTGAGTGCAGCAAGTGAACCACAAGTGCCTTCTGACTGAAAAGTTGAGCAGTCCTGAAAGTAATTAACAAGAGCAGGAAGTGTCAGGATGCAGTCGGGACCAACTTCGCTGTAACGTATTTTAGAAGAAAAAGTGAACATGAATAAACTCCTTTTGAACCTTACTGATGTCACGAATCGCTTCGCTGCTATGCAGCTCACGCGCTTCTAAAACACTCGCAATCCGCGTAATTACGCTACTTGCTCGTGTTTTGCGGGTCCCAAGGTACAAATCCTCCTTGTGCAAGCACAATAGGATTTATACCTTGGGACCCTGGCATCATACAAATTTCATCCATTCTACCACATCTACAAAAAATTGTGTTATACTTATTAAGGTTTCGCACTGGTGTCGGAATTGGCAGACGAGCAGGATTTAGGTTCCTGTGTCCCCGTGGCGTGTGGGTTCGACTCCCATCCGGTGCATTCATCAAAAACGAATTGAGCAGGTACTGAAACGAGCAGCAGGCGAGTGGACAGTTACCTGCTCGTCACATATAAGGAGGGTTTTTATGTCAGTTGTCGGTGCCATCATGGTTCCTCATCCACCTATGATCCTTCCGGGTGTCGGAAAAGGTTCTGAAAAGACGATCCAGCCAACTATCGATTCTTATCGAAAGGCGGCGCGTGCCGTGGTTTCCATGAATCCCGATACCATAGTAATATCCAGTCCGCATACCGTTATGTATGCGGATTATTTTCATGTGTCACCGGGTTCTCACGCATCGGGAAGCTTTTCAGAATTTGGAGCGCCTGAGATAAAGGTTGAGTCAAACTATGACGAGGAATTTGTTTCTCTTTTTAGCGAAAAAGCATTTGAAAAGGAAATACCTGCCGGTACAAGCGGAGAAAGAAAACCACGTCTTGACCATGGAACTATGATACCTCTGATATTTATAAATGAAGCATATGAAGAAGCGGGACTCACACCAAATTATAAGCTGGTCCGCATAGGCATATCGGGGCTGCCTTTTAGAGACCATTACCTGGTAGGGCAGCTGATACGTGATACCGCAGAGGAGCTGCACAGGAAAGTCGTGTACGTGGCCAGCGGAGACCTGTCGCATAAATTAAAAGAAAACGGTCCCTATGGTCTTTCAAAAGAAGGGCCGGAATATGACGCGCGCATAATGGAAGTTATGGGCAGCGGCAACTTTATCGAACTCATGCGGTTTAGCGAAAGCTTCTGTGACAAAGCGGCAGAGTGTGGCCACAGATCATTTATCATGATGGCAGGAGCACTGGACAAAACTGCTGTAGAAACAGAGAAATTGTCTCATGAAGACGTGACCGGAGTGGGTTACGGAGTGTGCATATATAAAGCCGTCGGAGCGGACGAAAACAGAGCTTTTTTACAAAAATTTGATATAGAAAAAGAGGAAGAAAGAAAAGCTGCTCTTGAAAAAGAAGATGCATATATCCGTCTCGCCCGCGCATCTGTTGAACATTTTGTAAAAACAGGAACAGTACTGAAGCTCCCGGATGGATTGCCGGAAGAACTATTAAATCGCAGAGCCGGAGCATTTGTATCACTTCATAAAGACGGACAGCTCAGAGGATGTATTGGTACGACAGGTCCTACGGAGGATAGCCTTGCGCAGGAGATAATCCGTAATGCAGTATCGGCATCAAACTACGATCCGAGATTCAATCCTGTACAAAAAAGTGAACTCGAAGCATTGGAATATAATGTTGATGTATTAAATCCAACTGAGCCGATCTCATCTGAAGCGGAGCTCGATCCGAGAGTATACGGCGTGATCGTAACAAATGGCAGGAGACGCGGCCTGCTTCTACCTGACCTTGAGGGTGTTGATACTGTGGAGGAGCAGATAGCGATCGCAAAACGAAAAGCAGGGATAGACGAAGATGAAGAGGTCGAGCTGGAGAGATTTACTGTAACACGTCATTCTGTTGAGATGTGATCATGGCCTGAAAACGAGGGATATGTATGAATGAAGTCGGAAACGGTACAATAAAATGCCCATATTGTCCTCATCACTGTGAACTGTCGGAGAACAGTACCGGATACTGCCGCGCGCGAACAAACCGTAACGGGCAGTCAGTCTCGATAAATTACGGGAAAGTTACTTCCATAGCCCTCGACCCCATTGAAAAAAAGCCTTTAGCGAGATTTTATCCGGGGAGCAAAATTTTGTCTGTTGGAAGCTTTGGGTGTAATCTCCGTTGTCCTTTTTGTCAAAATTATGAGATAAGTCAGTGTCAAGAAAATGGTCATTATGATGACCCTGCAATGAGCGGATCATCTGAAAAAAACAGGAGAAGACAACAAAGAATCCCGATATATGATGTTTCTCCTGAACGGCTTATAGAGATATCCGAAGAGGAAAAAGAAAACGGAAATATCGGTGTCGCCTTCACGTATAATGAACCGCTGGTATCGTGGGAATTTGTAAGGGATGTGTCACGGAAACTGCATGAAAATGGACAAAAAACTGTACTTGTATCGAATGGATGCTTTACGGAGGATGTGATACAGGAGATACTTCCTTTTATCGATGCCATGAATATAGATCTAAAAGCATTTAGCGAGGTATTTTATAAAAAATGCGGTGGAGATCTGGAGACGGTGAAGCACTTCATAAAAAGAGCTGCTGAGAGTTGTCACATAGAAGTCACGACACTGCTTATCCCCGGAGAAAATGATTCGCAGTCAGAAATCGATGAACTATCATCATGGCTTTCTGAAATCCGACCGGATATCCCGCTTCATCTAACGAGATTTTTTCCTATGTATCGTATGACGGACAGGGGTCCCACGGATATAGATACGATGCGGAAACTTGGAGCGATCGCATTAAATCACCTGAAACACGTACATCTAGGAAATATATAGGTTTAACATGACTAACGCAAGAGAAATACTAACAGAACTCAGAAGATCTCAGATCATACCGGATGCTTATACGAGGTGGGAAACATATCGTGACAGTGTAACAGAGCACATCATCTCGCAGTCACCGGCAGGAAGTCGTATCGCTGTGTTTGGAGCAGGCAGAAGTGCTGATCTGGATCTTGCTGTGATGTCAGGGTACTTTGAGAATATTGCTCTTTTCGATCGGGATATCGAAGCCATGGATGAAGCACTGCAGCATTACGGGCTTTCAGGATCATCCAGAATACAGATATATCAGTCTGATTTCACGGGTATAGATGACGCGGATTACTATGAGTACATAAATTTGATCACAGGTGAACTGAGCCGCATGAAATATGACTTTAACCCCGAGGATATAGTGCCTGCAGCTATCGGGGAACTGGACAGGATATACGCAAATGCACAGACCTATACACCGGATTTTGGTGAAGATCGTTTTGATGTGGCTGTGGTACTGGGAGTTCACAGCCAGCTTAATAACATGGCTGCATGGATATGGACAGCTCTTTTGGAGCTTGTACGTGCTCAGAACATAAAGGTTCCGATCCGTGTCGCAGCAGAAAATGATGCTATCACGTCCCGATTTAATAAAGCGGTGCTGCGTGCGGCCCACGGTCGTGTCATCATAGGGTGTGAGCGTTCTTCTTTTGATACGATAGGCGCTGTAGAGGGAGCGCTTCAGGGTATGAATGACATAAGAAAAAGAGCCCGGGAAGGCGAGTTAAACCTCGTTTCTTCCCGAACTCTCACATGGCCCTTTTCAGACCGAAAGTCCTATCAGATTGAAATCCTTACAGCAGATGTGCTCTGAGTTCCTCTCCGCTTAACGGGGAAAGGTATGCCGGAGCGATATCGAGAACTGTCTTTGCACCTGTCTGACCCTCAGCATTGAGACGTGCTACTGCACGAGCATAAGCTGCAAGTACGGATCCTGTGAACTCCGGATTGGAGTCAAGCTTCAGGCTGTACTCGATGACGTGCTTTGTGGAGCCGTCGCCTGTGGAACCTGTGTAGATCACGGAACCGCCGTGCGGCAGACCAGCGTGCTTAGCCTGGAGCTCTTCCTCAGAGATAAAGTTTACAGTTGTATCATAATCGGAGAAGTAGTTAGGCATAGTCTTGATCGCTTCTGTAATCTTGTCCTTATCAGCGCCTTCCTCTGCAACTACCCAGCACTCTCTGGTGTGCTTTTCTCTGGTAGTGAGTTCCGGATTGCTTCCGCTTCTAACCTTATCAAGTGCAGCCGGAACCGGTACTGTGTACTGGCGCGCATCTACTACACCCGGGATGCGGCGGATAGCATCGGAATGACCCTGGCTCACGCCTCTGCCCCAGAATGTGTAATCCTTACCATTAGGCAGAACTGAATGGGAATATATACGATTCAGAGAGAACATACCCGGATCCCAACCGCAGGAGATGAGTCCGATCTTTCCGGCTTCTTTAGATGCCTTATCGACATTTGCGAAGTGAGTCGGGATATTTGCGTGTGTATCAAATGAATCAACTACATTATAAAGAGCAGCGTACTTCGGTGTCATCTCCGGAAGGTCTGTTGCAGAACCGCCGCAGATGATGAGGACGTCGATGTCCACTTTTCCTGTCACAAGATCCTTTACGGACTTAACAGGTACGCCTGCTGTAGAAATTTTAAGAGAGGGGGGATCGCGGCGGGAATAAAC
>CAMVTN010000053.1 GCA_947170415.1 uncultured Lachnospiraceae bacterium
CTGCATTTTTGTATCTGCGGTCAAAGGAAACATCCTCTCCGAACCATTCCGGTCCCGTATACGCAAGCGCTTCTTCCTCTGACTGAAATTCAACTTCAGCAAGGATCAGCGGCGCAATATCGCCTTCAAATATATCAAGCTCAATCTTCAGCGAATTTTCTATAGGGATCACATACCTTTTTTTGGTTATGAGCCTGCCGTCTCTTTTTTCTCTCAGATGAAGGTAGGTTCTCTCATCAAGCGGCAGATTATATTCTTCATGCGAGATGTCATTATTTCCAGGTGTATTTCGAGCCGCTTTGTAGGTGAGATAAAAGTGATCGTTCTCCTTACGTACTCTGACCGTCGGAGATGACGAAAGATATGCCTGCTCAATTTCAAGACATTCATAACCATCCAGTTCAAAAGGAACTTTCTTTACGAGCCATTTACGCTCAATTTCACGATTTTCCATTTTTTCTCCATTTATTAAAATAGGAAAGACCGATTTTCCCAGTCTTTCCTAAGTATACTCTTATCCAGTCTATGCAACAAATTAAAAAAGCAGAAACTTTTGCGAAATATCAGTTTAACTTCCTGACCGACTCTCTTTCTACCAGATGCGCCGGGCAGATCTTGTGCTTGTGCGCGCCGTGTCCATCTATGATGCCAAAAAGGATATCAACAGTCTCCCTTGCCATCTCCTGAACAGGCTGTCCCATAGTTGTCAGAGCAGGACAGGAAAACTTTCCTGCTTCCACGCCATCAAATCCAACTAATGATACATCATCAGGTACTTTTATTCCTGCTTCGTAAAAGGCTCTTATAGCTCCGAGAGCCAAAGTGTCAGATACAGCAAAAAGCGCGGTAAACGGAACCTTCTTTGCAAGGAACTGTTTTGTGACCTCATAGCCGTTTTCCATTGAATAGTCTTCGATATCGGGTCTCATGAACATTACAAGCTCAGGATCGAATGGGATACCATTATCCTCAAGAGCTTTTTTATAACCCCGAAGTCTCAGCTTACCTATGCTCTCGTCATCAGTCTTGGCAGAGATCATGGCGATCCTCTTATGACCGTTCTTTATGAGATACTCTGTCATCTTATAACCTTCCTCCATATCCGCTACCGATACCGAGGAATACTCATCTTCACTGATGTCTTCAGGCTGCGAACCTGCTGTACTAAGGATAAAAGGAACATCCAGTTCCTTAAGTTTACTTACACGGTTCTCAAAATCTCCTCCAAGGAAGATGATTCCGCGAAGTCTTTTTTCTTTTACAAGCTCAAGCGCAATGTCTACTTCATCCTGATCAAAATGAACACGTTCAAGCGCCATAGTATATCCATGACGCTTAATCTGTTTCTCCAATAACTGGATCATTTCTATGAGGAAGGTGTTTGTCAGACCTTTGATCAAAACAGCAATGACCCTTGATTCCTGTCTTTTAAGATTTCTTGCACTGTTATTTGGAATATAATTATTATCCGCGATACACTGCAATATTTTTTCTTTTGTTTCCGGGTTTATATCCGGATGATTATTTATAGCTCTGGAAACAGTGCTGACACCCACTCCGCACATCCTTGCTATATCTCTTATATTCACAGAATTCATCAGGTCGTTCCTCTTCCCCATTAAAAGCGGGGCACAAATGCCCCGCCCTTAATCATTCTTATCTATTTCTGGCATATAGCTTTACATATTCGGCTATTCTTTTCCTGATTTTCTTTGAAAAAGCACTCTTACGCATGCGCCACTCCCAGTTTTTGCCAAGGGTGGATGGTGTATTTATACGCGCCTCTCCACCAAGTCCAAGGAAATCCTGCATAGGTATGATACAGATATCGGACACACATGCAAACGCGGCTCTTATGAATTTCCAAGGGATCTCTGACTCCGGAACTCCCTTTAGCTCCATGTACTTCTCTGCAAATCTGCGATCCGCTGCACAGATAGATCTGTACCATCCAAGCACGGTATCATTGTCATGAGTTCCTGTATAAACTACAGAATTATGCTCATAATTATGAGGCAGATAGTCAGATTCATCTCTGGAATCAAACGCAAATTCCAATATCTTCATACCGGGATACCCTGTCCTCTTAACGAGTCTGCGCACAGAAGGCGTCAGGAATCCCAGATCCTCAGCGATGACTTCGCGTTCTCCGAGCTGCTTTTTCATCTCTGCAAAAAGCTCATAGCCCGGTCCCTTCTTCCACTTTCCGCCCCTTGCATCCTTTGCAGGATAAGGAATGGAATAATATGCGTCAAAACCGCGGAAATGATCAATACGAACAATATCATAAAGTTCAAAGCACTTCTTTAAGCGCTTCATCCACCATTCAAAACCGGTTTCTTTATGATAATCCCAGTCGTAAAGAGGATTTCCCCAAAGCTGTCCTGTTGCGGAAAATCCATCAGGCGGGCAGCCTGCAACAGCCTTTGGCTCCAGATTTTCATCAAACTGGAACATCTCCGGATGAGCCCACGCATCTGCGCTGTCCATAGCTACGTAGATCGGAATATCACCAATAAGACGTATGCCCTTTTCATTAGCATATTCTTTCAGCGCTTTCCATTCTTCCGCAAATTCAAACTGCTGAAACTCGTAAAATACGATCTCTTTAGCAAACTTTTTTCTGGCTTCGGCAAGCGCCTTTTCTTCCCTGCGTCTTATTGGTTCATCCCATTTGAGCCAGCTAAGTCCGTCAAAGGAATTTTTCACTGCCATATATAAAGCATAATCTTCGATCCAAAAAGCATTTTCTTTGACAAAAGCCTTAAAATCAGCCGATTTTTCTATATTACTTTTTTCAAAGGCTTTTTTCAACACTTTAAAGCGGGAAGTATAGATTTTTCCGTAATCTACACGGTCTTTATTCTTTCCGAAGTCATATTCGGCGATCTCCGCCTTTGTGATCCACTTTTTTTCTACAAGCCGATCCAGATCTATAAAATATGGGTTTCCCGCAAATGTTGAAAAAGAAGAATACGGGCTGTCACCATAGCTCGTAGGACCGAGAGGCAGGAGCTGCCACAAATTGAGCCCCGCCTCTGCAACATTGTCTACAAATTCATATGCTTCCTTTGAAAAACTGCCGATACCGTACTCAGAAGGTAGCGATGAGATCGGCATTAATACACCTGCGCTTCTTTTCATAATCAATTACCCCTTTACTGCTCCGGCAACTACACCCTCGATGATATATTTCTGGCAGAAAAGATAGAGAAGGATTACAGGGATGATCGTGATAACGATACATGCCATCATCGGAGCCATCTGTACGCTTCCGTAACTTCCGCGGAAATACTGGATATCCATGGGAATAGTCCTGTACTTCTTGATATCAAGTACCAGTGTCGGCAGGAGGTAGTCGTTCCAAACCCACATGGTCTCGAGGATTGCAGTAGAAATTGTTGTCGGTTTAGTTATCGGCATAACTACGCGAAAAAACATCTGTATCGGACTGCATCCGTCGATCATTGCTGCTTCTTCAATTTCAAGAGGCATGGATTTCATAAATCCGGTAAACATAAATACAGCAAGACCAGCACCGAAGCCCAGATAGATTATGCAGATATTAAAAGGTGTGTTGAGCTTTAATGTATCTGCTGTCTTTGCCAGGGTAAACATTACCATCTGGAAAGGAACGACCATTGAAAAGATGCAAAGGTAGTACATTGCCTTTGATGCCAGTGTATTTACTCTGGAGATATACCATGCGCACATTGAGCAGCAAAGGATTATAAGTACAACTGATGATACCGTGATGAAAAGGCTGTACAGGAAAGATGAAAGGAAATCCATCTTTGTGACGCCGTATATATAGTTAGCGATGCCTGCAAATGTATCTGCTGTCGGGAGCTTAAACGCTGTATTTGTCGATATTGCAGACTCGATCTTAAGCGAATTTGTTACGATCAGAAATATCGGATAAATATATACGAGACAGATCAGCGCAAATACTACTGACAGGATCATATTTATTATCCGTGTCCTTTTCGATTCCTGCTTTTTTTCCATATTTACAACTGCCATTATGCCTGAACCTCCTTTGTTCTGGTAGCTCTGAGCTGGATCAGAGCGATGACTACAACCAGCAGGAAGAATACTACTGCCTTAGCCTGACCGATTCCCTTCCACTGACCACCGGAACGGGCATAGAAAGTATCGTAGATATTAAGTGCGAGCATCTGTGACTTCTTTGCAGGTTCACCGCCTGTAAGTGACAGGTTCTGGTCAAAGAGCTTAAAGGAATTTGTGAGTGTAAGGAATGTGCAGATCGTTACACTGGGCATTACCATAGGTATCTTGATCTTTGTGAGGATCTGCCAGGGAGTAGCTCCGTCGATCTCGGCAGCTTCGATGAGATCCGGGCTGACATTCTGGAGTCCTGCGATATAAATGATCATCATATATCCGATCTGCTGCCATCCCATGAGGATCAGAAGGCCTGTAAAACCGGCTTTTTCATTAAGTGCAAGAAGCGGAAGTCCCCAGTTTGAAAGGAGGCCGTCCAAAAGGATCTGCCAGATATATCCAAGTACGATTCCTCCGATGAGGTTTGGCATAAAGAAGATCGTACGGAAAATATTGGTTCCTTTGATACCGCGTGTGAGGAGTACTGCGATCAGAAATGCTATCACGTTGATAAGCACTGTGGATGCTAATGTGAAGAGCGCAGTGAACCAAAAAGCGTGTACAAAGGTGCTGTCTGAAAAGACTCTTGTATAGTTTGAAATACCGACAAATTTTACTTTGTTAACGGTATTGAATTTGCAAAATGAAAGGTAAATTCCCCAGATAAACGGCCATAAGAAGCCTATTGTAAATGCGATGAGTGTCGGTAATAAAAACACCGGCCAGTATTTTCTGACTGATTTCTCCATGTGGCTTTCCGCCTTTCTAACTTACATGACAATGTGTAACTTGTTGCGTTGCAATATACCTATTTTATTTATCGGAAACGGTTCCGAAAAAATTCAGTGATATGGGCAGGCTTTTTTACTGCCTGCCCACTTTTTTTTAACTTATAGGCAATTCCGTTGGAATTCCATCTTTTTTCATTTATTCTTACTCGTTTGCGAGTGAGTACTCTGTTGCCCAGTTGTCAACGAATGCTGTCTTTACATCATCCCAGCTGCCTGTTCCTGCTGCATATGCTGTAAGTGCAGAACCAAGTGTGTTCTTCCACTCTTCGGAAGGCATTGTTGTGAAGTTCCATGATACCGGTTTCTTTCCTGCTGCTGTGTTGTCTGCATCCTGCTTTACGAATACGTTAGGAGATGCCTCTGCTGTCTTGAACGGGATTGTGAAGCCCATATCCTCAGCCATTGTCTTTGTGCCTTCTTCGCTTGTTACGCACCAGTTCATGAATGCGAGTGTTGCAGCGATATCTTCCTCTGATGCCTCAGAGTTTACACACCAGTAGTTCTCTGTACCTGTGCAGAGACCCTGATTTGCTTCATCGCCAACTCCTATATAAATAGGAAGCATTGCAAGCTCGTCATCAGAGAACTTTTCAGCAAGGCTGCTGTACTCCCATGAACCGTTCTGATAGAATACTGCCTTTCCATCGAGGAACTCGTTTCTTGCGTCATCTGCTGTCTTTGCGGAGAGTTCCTTAGGTTCACATGTGGAATTGTTGATGTACAGATCAAAGATATTCTTGTAGTTGTCAAGGTATGTGCCCTTGATAGCCTCTGTGGAATTGATTCCGTCTGCCTGATATTCAAAGTAGATCGGAAGGTTTGCAAGGTGTGTCTTGAATCTCCAGTCTGATGAAGAATCCATACCTGTTGATGCGAATGCTGAGAATCCAAGCTCATCCTTACGAGCTGTGATGTCTTCTGCTGCCTTCTTCAGATCGTCGAATGACTGGATCTTGTCTACTGAGTATCCTGCCTCCTCGAGAAGCTTCTTATTTGTGATGATACCGTAGGACTCGATAACGTATGCAACACCACGTGTTACGCCGTCTGCATCCTTAAGTGCGTAGTCTTCGCTTGTAAGTCCCTTTGTGATCTCTGCGTCAGACAGATCGTAGCAATAGTCTACCCAGTTATTAAGACCTACAGGTCCGTTTACCTGGAACATTGTCGGTGCTTCGCTCTTTGCGATCTCAGACTGGAGTGTTGTCTCATACTCACCGCTTGCAGCTGTTACTACAGTTACCGGAACACCTGTCTCTGCTGTATAATCTGCTGCGAGCTTCTGCCACTGCTCATCTGCTTCCGGCTTGAAGTTTAAGTAATAAACCTTTCCTTCGCCTGCATTTGCTGCCGGTGCTGCTGCCGGTGCTGCTGCCTCAGATGCTCCTGTTTCTGCTTCTGCTGATGCGTCTGCACCTGCCTCAGATGCCGGTGCGTCTCCACCTGCCGGTGCTGCTGCCTTGCTTCCACATCCTGCAAGCATTGTTGCGAGCATTGCTGTACTAAGTAATACACTTACAACCTTCTTTTTCATTTTCTCCCTTGTCCTTTCTGTATTTATACTGATACAATTTGGAACCGTTGTCGGTATCGTTGTCGGTAACGTTTCCGAACTCTTGAAAAGAATATAGCACTGCAATCTTTTTATTGCAATGCTATATTGCACTTTTCGTTTATTATTCCAAATTTAGTTATCTGTTTTTGTTTAAATTATATATAATTGCATTTTTTATACTTGTTTATTAATCGGCGATATCTATAATATCGACGATTTATCTAGATGATGGTATGTGTGCTGCCAAGGTCATTGCAAGGGATGATATCGGCATACTCTGGAGGATCACATGACCGGGGCCTGTAATAACTGTGTTAAAGAGTCCTTCTCCGCCAAAGAGCACATTCTTTATTCCTTTTACTGTTACAACATCCATAGAACAGCTTGCTGACATTGCTGCGAGATAACCTGTGTCGATTATCTTTTTTTCACCAGGCTGCAGGTCATATTCGTGTGCGCTTCCGTCGATCTCGAGGAATACGATTCCCTGTCCGGAGTACTTTCTCATGAGGAATCCTTCACCACCAAAGAAGCCTGTTCCGACTTTTCTCTGGAAGAATACTTCGGAGCTGATATTTCCAAAGGATGCGAGGTATGCTCCTTTCTGGATCACGACCGATCTTTCAGGTGTTACTTCGACTGCTCTTATTGAGCCCGGCATCTTGGATGCAAATGCTATTTCTCCTCCGCGGCTTGCTGTGTAATGGTTCATGAATGCGCTTTCGTTTGTCATCATTCGACCGAACATCTTACCGAGTCCGCCGCCTTCTGTGACCATTTCTATTCCATCATCCATCCAGCTCATTGCGCCGGCTTCACAGGATATTGTTTCTCCCGCATTTAATGCGACTCTTACTATCGGCAGACTTTCGCCATCGATTCTGTACTGCATGTATACCCTCCTTTATTTTACCGTTTTCCGTATATACCTCCCTAGGATACGGTTTTTGCTTTCTGCGAGTTATCGTGATTATATCATGTACGTCGATTTTTTTGAGTGGTTGGTTTACAAAAATTTGTACAGAAATTGGTGCACCAAAAACTCCTCCGGAACCTTTTACAGTTCCGGAGGAGTTGATAATTCGGGTATTTCTTGTATTTACTGGAAGAATGCCATATCCTGATTGAGCTTGTCGGATATTACCTTCAGGGAGTCGGCACTTCCTGCTAGTGTTGTTACTGTTGCGGACAGCTCTTCTACTGCTGCTCCTGTGGTCTGTGCTGATGCAGCGTTTTCTTCACTGACTGCAGACAGTGAGGTCATTGCGTCTGCTACGATACCGTTTGCACTTACACATCCTTCTACAGCTTCATCGATCGTCTTTACTCTCTTAACGGTATTCTCAATGTCATCGATCATTCCCTTTACGCTATCAACTGTTGTATTGATGATCTCCTGCTGCTGCTCGTTTTCTTTTCTGACTGCATCTGCCATCTCAACTGCCGAGCTGGATTCTGACAGGAGCACATCCATCTCTGCTCTGATCGCACTTGCGAGATTCTTTGAGTTATCTGCAAGATTACTGATTTCTTCTGCAACTACTGCGAATCCGCGGCCTGCTTCACCTGCACGTGCTGCCTCGATCGAAGCATTAAGTGACAACAGGTTTGTCTGTGTCGCAATAGATGCGATCTCCTCGACCTTCGAGTTGATATTTTCTACTGCAACACCTGTCGCACCGACCTTTTCAGAAATCTGGCTGATGCTCTCACTCATCTTTTCACTGCTCTTCTGGAGTGAGCCTAAGTTGTCGGAAGAAACGGTACTTGCCTTCTGCATATCTACCGTAAGTTCTGTAAGCCTTCTGGTATTGTGCTGAACCTTACCATTTGCTTCACTGATCTTTTCAACATTTTCTGTGACATTCTGGATCTCATCAGCCTGCTGAGCTGCACCGGACGAGATCTCCTGTACAGCATTCGCTACACTCTCCGCTGTCTGCGAGATCTGATTTGCGGTCTCTGCCACGTCCTCCGATGAGTTATTAACCTCATGCGTGGAAATCTTAATATTACTGATAATTTCACTTAACGTTCCTATAACAGAATTTGTATTATTTATTATTTCTCCAAATTCATCCTTACGATTCGTATATTTTTCTATAGGAGCAAATACACCTGTCGCGAGATGGCTTATACAATCGTTCAGCAAATGAAGCGGATTTGTGAAAGAGTTTGCCATTGTAAAGGAAATACCGATCGCCACGATCAGCATAAAAATACCAATACCGACAGTCAGCAATGCACTCTTACGGGCAGCTGATGTTGTCTGGTTAAAGTCCATCGCTGCAACTACTGTCCACCCTGTGGTATCGTCCTTCTTGTAGCCTACTATGACTTTTCTTCCGTCAGCATTTCCAATATACTTTCCCTCTTCCTGACCCTGTGTAACGAATCCGGAGCTGCTGTAATTTGCGGCTTCTTCATCTACCGATATTTCATATCCGGAATGGGCTATAAGATCTGCCTTTCTGTCGACGATAAACGCTTCTTCTCCAACTGACGAATCAACTGTTCCTGCAAGGAAATCATGCAGGAAAGAAAGGTCGTAGGACTTCTGAACAACACCAATGACCTCTTTATCTTCCAGATCTTTTATCGGAATAGCCAAAACAACGATCTTTAATCCTGTTGATCTCGATACGAGCACATCAGAAATAACTTCCTTACCAGTCATGGCTTCTTTAAAGAATTCACGGTCACCGACATTTACCAATGTTCCTGATGTTCTGACTATCTGCTGACCTGTTGCATCTTCAACGATGATGTCATTGGCATCGCCGAGATGATCATTAAGGGTTATCAGATACTTCTGAACAGCATCAATATCTTCATGGTTAGGATCAAGAATCAGTTCTTTAACCTGTTTACTATGTGATATGGATTCCATCATGCGCACATTCTGGATAAATATAGCTTCAAACTCATTTTCCACGATCTGTGCGAGCTGATGTCCTTTGACCTGCGCATCTGCTATATCTCTGGACATAGCACTATTATAACTTATAGTCAGAGAAATGAGCATAGGAACTGCACATATCAACATCATTACTGCGATCAATCGCGTTTTTACACTGTTAATAAATGTAACCGATGATCTTTTAGACTTTTCCTTAGCCATAGAAAAACCTCCTGGTACCCCTTTTCCAAAGTTAAAAAAACAAAAATTTGATATTCCCCAATTTTTTCATCGGCTGATAGTCTTTAACAAATAAGAGGCAGATTTGAAGAAAATTGTTCAAAAATAAGACCTAAAAACACCTCATACATAGAATCTCTAAGGCCGATAAATAATATCGTTGAATATAACGAAACGGGGAGGAAATTAATGACACAACTCAAAAAATCACGTCTTTTTATCTTTGTCTTAGTGTCCTGTCTCATCTTTTCACTTGCAGGATGCGCTTCTGCCAACACACCAAAACAAGCCTCTGAATCAACTGAAACTGCAGTGACCGAGAGCTCGTCTGACACCTCATCAACTGTTGCTTTGTCTACTGCGTCCGAAGCAGAAAATGTGACAGATGATACCAACGAAAATGACACACCCGAACATTCCGAGAAAAACGGCGACATCATGATCCTATACACCAGTGACGTTCACTGCGGAGTTAGTCAGGGCTTTGGTTATGTTGGTCTTTATGAAGTGCGTAAATCTCTCGAAGCGCAGGGCTATACAACGATCCTAGTGGATGACGGCGATTCGATCCAGGGAGAAGCCATGGGAACTCTCACAAGAGGTGAGGCAAATATAAAGCTCATGAATACCGTTGGCTACGATGTGTGTATCCCCGGTAATCACGAGTTTGACTATGGCGCAGACCAGTTTTTGAATCTCTCAGATCAGGCTGAATTTACATATATCAGCTGCAACCTGAATAAAGATGGTGAACCGGTACTTCCGGCATATAAGATCATAGAAGCTGCCGGAAAAAAGATCGGTTTTGTTGGTATCACAACACCCGAATCCCTAACCACTTCAAATCCTGTTCATTTTCAGGATGAAAACGGTAAGACTGTGTACGGATTTTTGCAGGATGATGACGGATCCGGCGTATATAACGCAGTACAAAAAGCTGTTAATGATGCACGTGCCGATGGCGCTGAGTATATTTATGTTCTGGCTCATGTCGGTATGGAAGAAACCGTACATCCATGGACGTATGCAGATATCATCTCACATACCACAGGAATCGACGTATTCCTCGACGGCCACAGCCATGACACCGAGCAGGTAGTCATGAAAAATGCAGAAGGAAAAGATGTGATCCGTTCTGCTGTCGGCACAAAAATGCATTGCATCGGTCATAGTCTTATTACCGAAGATGGTATAGGCGAAACCGATATATGGAGCTGGCCAAATGATATAGACGCCCCTGCTCTTTTAGGACTTGAAAATGAAATGACGTCTAAAATAGAAGAAGTACGCGCAGAGCTTGACGAGATTCTTTCTAAAGAAGTGGCTAATATCGACTTTGAGATCACGATCAATGATCCGGTAGAAAAAGATACCAGCGGCAATCCGATCAGAATGATCAGAAGGGCCGAGACAAATATGGGAGACCTCTGTGCAGATGCTGCACGCGTTGCTGCCGATGCTGATATCGGAATAATAAACGGCGGTGGTGTTCGTGCCGGACTCCCTAAGGGCCAGATAACATACGAAGATATCATAGGCGTTTATCCCTATAACAATGCAGTTTGTTTGATCGAAGTAACCGGCCAGCAGATCCTGGATGCTCTGGAATGGGGAGCTCGCGGTGTTCCTGAAGAAAATGGTTCTTTCCTGCATGTGTCAGGTATCACCTACGAAATAGACTCAACCATTGACACTCCATGCACATCAAACAGTGATGGAATGATGACGGGAATCTCCGGTAAACGAAGAGTTTCCAATGTCTTGTATGACGGAAAGCCTATCGATCCTGACGCAAAATTCCGCGTGGCAGGCTCTGACTTTGTCCTGCTGCAAAATGGTGACGGAACGACAGCTTTTGATGGTGCCAAAGTCATAGACGAAGAGGCTACGATCGATAACCAGGCACTTATCTCATATATCACAAATACTCTTGAAGGAAAGTTAGACGCGTATTCAGATCCCTACGGTCAGGGCCGTATAGTCATCAAAGAATAAAATATTCACGGGGGGAAACCAATGAGTAAAAAATTTAAGTCATTTTGTATCACAATGTCTGCAATAATAATCCTCACAGGCTGCCGAAGCACCGCACCTGCAGCAGATGCCACGCAGAGCACGACCGCTGCCGAAGCAGTAGAAAGCACTGCTGCCGTCGAGGTTCAGGACACTGCTGCAGCCACTGAAGCAAGCTCAGCATCCGAAAGTACCGCATCCGTCGAGTCACCTGAAAGTTTACTTGTTGAGGGCGCGGTTCCCGTAACATGGGAGCCATCATCAGAGCACCTGATCATAGAGACCGACGAAGCGAAAGAGCTCTATGACCGCATAAAAGCCGAAGACTATCCTTCACTTGAGGAGCTTAAAGCCCACCCTGTGATCGAGCAGATTGATTCTCTTTCTGCATACTATATCGCACTTTACGGAAAGACTTCCGAAATTGATACTCCGAAACGTGACCAGCTTCGTGAAGATGTCTTAAATGAATTCCTCGCAATAGGATCTGCCCGAACCGAGAGCACTGATCCGGACACAGGACGCGCGACGTATGTTTACGACGGTCCGCTTAAGAAAAACTTTGAGATGGAACTGGTACTTGGTCTTCCCGCTTCCGGAAAGTCCACCAGAGTTACCGATCCTGACAGCGAAGAATCACAGTCTTTCATCCTTGACTGCGATGTAATAAAGGAACTGATACCGGAATATAAGGAATCTCACGGATGTGCTGCTGATGCCGTTCACATGGAAAGCGTTATGATCATGGACAAGGCAATAAAAACCTTTACAGAAGGAGAACTGAAAGGAACCAACGTGATCATCCCGCTGGTTGCCAGTGATTACGATTCCCTTATGGAAACCTATATCAAACCTTTTGAGGACGCAGGATATAACGTAAGAGCAAAGTTCGTTCCCTGCGAAGTGAATGTCAGTATGGCACGAAACGTAGCAAGAGAGCTGGAAACAGGCAGGATCATCAACAGTGCAGTTGTTTTCTCCTTTGGAACAAAACCTGAGGAAGTCTATGATAAACTCGCTCCTATGCTAAACAAAAAGGGAATACCTTACGGCTATGACGAGGAAGAAGAAGAAGAACTCGAAAACGCAGCATAATCCATTCATAATGACGTTTTTGTGATTACAAAGAAAAAATCCTGCGGTCTTTTTCGACCGCAGGACTTTTTATTACTAACTCTTACATCATTAGATGTAATAAACATAATTTTCTTTTCTGGGAGCGGGACCTTTTGCAGGCTCTGCTGCATATCCCAGTGCACAATGGCCTATTCCCTCATACTCATCTTCGATTCCGAGTTTTTTCAGGATATTCTTTCCGAAATCAGACTCAAACTCTTCCTTTGCCCTGTGGATCCAGATGCTTGCCACACCAAGGCTCTCGGCTGCATTCATAAGATTTCCCATTACGAGCGATCCATCATACATGTAAGTTCTGACATCTTTCTTTGCCAGTACGATCAGAATAACGGGAGCTCCGTAAAACGGGTCAAAGCCCTCCTGCCAACCGCCGATCTTTCTATTTTCCTCAGCGATCTCATCACGAAGTTTTTTATCAGTAACAGCGATAATGATCGGGCTCTGCTTTCCCATACCTGTTGCAGCATAGGTGCCTGCTTCAAGGATTGCTTTCAGCTCCTCTTCCTTTACCATATCCGGCTTGAAATTTCTGCAGCTTCTTCTGGATTCCAATACTTTCAGAGTTTCGTTCATTTTTATCCTCCTGGTCCACAAATTCCTAGCAAACAACTATTATTTCCATACTTGAAGTATCTACTTTTTCTTTATTGTAGTCAAGTGATACACGGTTGATGACCAGCGAAAGTTATCCGATATAAAGTTATAGACATAACAAAGAAACCGACGGTGTTGATCCCGATTATCCATATGCAAAGATCAGCCACTCAAGTGATCCGGAAAATGCAGCTCCAAAAACTCTGGCTCTGGCTGATTATGACATTGATCTTAGAGGTGACGAAACAGGCGTTTATGCTCCTGTTCCGACTCTTGCAGACATATTCGCCGCAGCGAGCGGTTACTATATTGTATATGCCGGTGAGAAGATTTATGTACGGGACCTTGTAGGGCTTTACCTCGATTCCGTTATGGATGAGCACGGTGCAATGATACTTGGAGAAAAGAGCAGCGGCGGCGCCTGCGGAATCCGTGTCTCAAGTGTCGGAGGTATTGAGGTTCGGAACTCTGCAGCTTCCAGCTGCACTGTCACAGAAGATGGTGACACGGTGGATAATGGTTGTCCTGTAGACGTTGAACTGACAACTGACGGCGAAAATCCTTACGAGAATTTCTACGATCTGGACAATCTTAGTAAAGCAATGAACGAATATTTTGATGGAACTAAAGACTAATCTAAAAATGAGGAGGAATAGCGTATGGAAGTTTTAGGAACAATAATTGAAGTTATTTTGGCAGGATTAGCAATTTATCTGGCAATCGCTCTCGCATGGTACATAATAATGGTCATTGCCAACTGGAAGATATTTACAAAAGCCGGTGAAGCAGGTTGGAAATCCTTGATCCCGTTTCTTAATACATATGTAACCTTCAAGATTGCCTGGAAAGGAAGTATGTTCTGGGCAATGATAGGATCACTTGTACTGGGAAGTGTTTTGACCAGCATTGCAGGAGAAAATGGCGGTATTCTTGCGATCATCGGAGCCGTTTTAAGTTTCGCAAGTACCATCATAGGTCTTATATCAATTCATAAGCTTTCAAAGTCATTCGGTCATGGTCTTTTATTTACGTTAGGACTTATTTTCTTCAGTCCGATATTTACACTGATCCTGGGCTTAGGAAAGTCTCAGTATATTGGACCTAACGGCGGTGAAGAGATGCCTTGATGAGTTTACGCTAGGAGAGAATGCATGATTGAAAATCTAGACTTATTCTCAAAAGAGTTCCACGATTTTTTTTCAACTTTATCTGATGCTCAGGCTGTCAAATTTCTATTATTGGGGGTCGTTTTTGTAATCGTGGTCATTGCACTTTATCTTGGAGTTTTTCTGCTCCTTTTAAGGATAAAGAACAAGATAATATCTTATTTCGAGAAAAAGAAGGGGAGAAGTTTAACTCTTCAGTTTATCGAAAGAGCCATAACGGTTGCGATCATCGTTTATTTTATAGTGCTTCCATTAGGAGGTGAGCAGATTGCAAAATCTATCCTCGGAAGCACTGCGGTTGTTGCTGCTATCGTTGGTTTTGCCGCGCAGGATACCATAAAAGATATGTTTGCCGGACTACAGATAAGCATCTATAAGCCTTTTGATGTGGGTTCCAGAATAGAATTTGAAGACGGCACCACCGGCGTTGTGGAATCCATGACTCTTAGGCATGTAGTGGTCATCCTTCTTGATACTACCAGGGCGATCATACCAAACAGCAAGGCAAATTCCATGAAGGTCATAAATTACAGCTTCGGCGAAGTGCCAAGATCGGTTGTTTTCAAATTCCATATTAGTTTTGATTCTGACGTGGAAAAAGCGAAGGAAGTTATCCGAAAAACCATTTGTGATAATCCGCTGACTCTAAATTCAGACGAATACGATAAAAATGTACCAAACAGCAGAACGGTCTACTTTCTTAATATGCTGGACAGCTCGCTTGAAATGGGTGCAACAGTACGTTTCCCATCAAATATAAAGAGTGAGGTCCTGAAGGACGAGATCAATACTTCCGTATTCAAAGCATTGAAAGAAAATGGCATTGAGATACCGTATGATCATGTTGATGTGAAGATGAGATGAAGTAAAAGACTTGTATATTATTAGTCGCCATAGCTACCTTTCCTTTCCGCAATATTGCCTGAACAACTTATTGTCGGTGGAAAGGTAGTTTTTCGCTTCTAACTTGTTTCCATTCTATTCTGCTTATTTTCTTGATACTAAAACACTCGCATTCCGCGTAATAACGCTACTTGCTCGTGTTTTGCGGGTCCC
>CAMVTN010000054.1 GCA_947170415.1 uncultured Lachnospiraceae bacterium
TCATTAGCCTTAGCTAACCAGATAATTCTACCCTTGTCATTTGTCAAGTTGACAAGGACAATAGTCAAAAAGAAAGCTGTACCGGTAACCAACTCCCGGTACAGCTCCCCTTATTTTTTACACTGCATATGAGTGTGAATATATGTCATCTCCGATCCTGTTATCGGCTATAACTTTCATGATACTCACACCTGAGAGAAGTTCTCTCATCATTTTTTCCGTAATGGCATCATAGCACTGAAACAGCGCCGCTGCCGTGTCCGGATCGGTATATACTTTCCAGTATCCATTGAGCTGATATTCTTTTCCACCATGCTCTATATACCCGATCACGTCTCCTATCGGATATCCCAAAAAGAGTCCCAGTTCATCCGGAAATCCCGCTGTCCCCTCCATGCATGCCGTATAACGTGATGACACTTCCTGTATCGCATCATGCAGTGATCCGGACGAAAATCCGCGTTCTCTGAAAAACAACATATTTTTGCTGTCTCTCAGTATCCGCTCCAGTCTGTCCTTGTGATATATAAGATATGTCACTTTTTTGTCGTTCTGATACAGAACCGCCCAGGACAGGCCTATCGCCCGTATGATCCTCAGTGCCGCCGATATCATTTCACGGTCCAGGATAAGGAGGTTACTTATCTTTAATCCTGATAATACCGGTGCACACTGATAAATCAACGTATGCTCAAGTTCACGAAAATTTATAATGTCATATACATCCCTACTCATGCTTTAACAAGTGCCTGACCCAGGGCTTCGCAATCACTCAGGGCATCATCATCAGGTGCATTATTAGCAATGACCCCTTCACCGTTTACAACAGTTGCTCCATCAGATGATACTCTGTCGCACCATGATGTCATCCACTCTCCGGATCCCCATCCATAGGAACCGAACAATGCAACCTTCTTTCCTCCGATAAGACCGTCAAGCTCAGTCATGAAAGGCTCAACTTCTCCCTCTTCCAAAACCTCTGCTCCCATTGCAGGACAACCAAGAGCAAATCTGTCATCCTTTGCAAGATCAGCTGCAGAAAGCTCGCTGAATCCTAAGAGGCTTGCTTTTCCGCCAGCTGCCTGACTTCCCTTCGCAACAGCCTCTGCCATAGCCTGTTTGTTACCTGTTCCGCTCCAATATACAACCTTTATCTCTGCCATTTTTTGTTGTTCCTTTCAGTCATTTATTAGTTTTAACTAACTATGTTAGATATTAGCACTTGCTAACTATAATCACAAGTGTTTTCATGATAATTGTTTATCAACAAGCAAACATAAGACTTTCATATGGTAAAAAAACAGCCACGGCTGGCTCGACCGTGGCTGCATTCTGAATAGGAGAAATCTAAATTTTACTTTCGTTAGTTTTTGCTAACAATGTTATATTAGCATTGACTAACGCATGTGTCAACAGTATTTTTTCATCATTTTATTAAAACAACAAATGCCCTGACAAAAAGGAGCTAAAAACTTTCTTCTGTCAGGGCATCTGATCATTTTTTTCGAAATTTCGACTTATTTATGATTTTTCCTGAACGCTTCAATGGTTTCTCTTGTGGGAAGTGAAGAAATAGCGCCTTTTTCCTGTACGCAAAGGAATCCGCTGATATTTCCGTAATCCAGTGCATCTCTTGCGATCTCTTCTGTCACATCATTCTTACTTCTGACACCGAGGATCAGGAGTCTTGAAAGGAATCCACCCCAGAACGCATCTCCGGCACCTGTTGTATCCTTTACATACTGAGGCTCGGAATAACCTCTGTCTACAAAGTTGATACCGTTAAAGAAGCACTTTGAGCCATCACCGCCAAGAGTCATTACAACTACAGTAATGTCGTTCTCCTTCATTACATTCGGGATATTCTCTTCTCCGCCGAGCATATCCACCTCTTCATCAGACACCTTTAAAAGGTCAACGAGAGGAAGTAATTTCTTTACCTCGTCTGCACACTTTTCCTTGTCATCATTCCATGCCACATTTCTGTAATTGATATCAAAGCTTACAAGCTTGCCATCTTCATGAGCAAGTCTCATTGCCTCACGTGTAGCATCAGCAGAATCAGGTGCAGAAAGTGAGAATGATCCGGCATGAACCATCTGTGCCTTAGCGATCACGTCAGCAGAAACCTCTGACTTATTTAAGAACATGTCAGCGCCGGGCTTTCTTCCGAAAGTAAAGCTTCTGTCACCATGCTCATCAAGAGTTACAAATGCAAGTGTAGTGAGCGCATTCTTTGCTCTCTCAGGATTAAGCACCTCTACACCCTCTTTTTTCAAAGTATCCTGCAGAAATACTCCAAAGTCATCATCTCCAACCTTTGTATATACACCGGATGTAATACCATTTCTCACTGCTGCGATAGCAACATTTGCAGGTGCTCCTCCTGCATTTCTGATATAAACTCCTGTGCTTTCTCCGGGAAGAAAATCAATGACCATTTCGCCGATACAAACTAAGTCTGCCATTTTGAACCCCTTATATCTTTCGATATTCCTTTCGTATAATTATTGATAACCACAACATTGTTTACCGACTTTACTATAAGATGTATCTTGTTTTTTTGTCAATTAAAAACAAATACATCTTAACAAAACAAAGTATAAGACAGGCTCCTATGCATTTATATAAACAAGAAGCCTGCCTTATATTTTCTTTATCAATCTCTACTTATGAGATCTGTCATACTATGAAGCGATACACCAAGTGTTGAAGCATTGTGAAGGACCGCTGATGTTGCCGGAGGAAGTATTCCCATAACCCCAAGCATTATAAGTCCAAAGTTAAATCCTATAACAAATCTGTAATTGGATTCTATCCTCTTCATCAGGAAATCACTTATATTTTTCAGTGTCACAAGTTCAAAAAGCGTATCCGCAGAAACTGTGATATCTGCAACTTCTCTGGCAATCTGTGCTCCCTCACTTATGGCTATTCCTGCATCCGAGGTGCTGAGCGCAGGTGAATCATTTATACCGTCACCTACCATAATGACCTTGCGTCCTGCTGCATGTTCTTTTTCAATGAATGCAGCCTTATCCTCCGGCAGTACCTCTGCATAATATTCATCAACGCCAACCTTTGATGCTATAGCCGCTGCTGTACGTTCGCTATCACCGGTCATCATGACGATCTTATCTATTCCCATCATGTGTAAAGTATTGATGACAGCCCCCGCTTCTTCCCTTATAGGATCGCTTATGTAAATAACTGCGGCAAGTCTGCCTCCGATCGCCAGATAAAGGTGTGAATACTGTGTTTCCAGCTCGTCAAACTTTTCCTTTTCGCCTTCCGGGATTTCTGCCTTTTCATCCTCAAATACAAAATGATAGCTTCCGATCACAACATCATTTCCGTCAACAGAGCTTGCAATACCGTGAGCCACTATATACTTTACTTCCGAGTGCATTTCCTCATGAGTAAGTCCCAGCTCATTCGCCTTATTGACTACAGCATTAGCTATAGAATGAGGGAAATGCTCCTCAAGACACGCTGCCAAGCGAAGCATCTCATCCTTGTCTTCTCCGCCAAATGTCACCACTTCAGCCACTACCGGATCAGCCTTTGTAAGAGTACCTGTCTTATCAAAAACTATCGTATTTGCACCTGATACAGCTTCCAGATATTTTCCACCCTTAACCGTGATCTTATAGCCACTCGCTTCTCTCATGGCAGAAAGCACCGAGATCGGCATAGCAAGTTTCAGAGCGCACGAAAAGTCTACCATCAGCACAGAGATCGCACGTTCAACGTTTCTTGTGATCAGATATGTAAGGATCGTTCCTGCAAAACTGTACGGTACCAGATGATCTGCCAGTGAAGACGCTCTTGTTTCGAGATTACTTTTTAGTTTCTCGGATTCTTCGATCATGTGGACGATCTTTTCATATCTGGTTCCACCCGATTCAGCAGTGACGCTTATCTCAAGTTCGCCCTCTTCAACTACTGTTCCTGCAAAAACAGTGACACCTTCATTCTTTCTGACCGGCACGGCTTCTCCGGTCATGGAAGCCTGATTTACCATTGCTTCTCCGGATGTTACAACTCCGTCAAGCGGTATCATATTTCCGGTACGGACTACAATGATATCACCTTCATTTACATCCGTTACTCTGACTCTGATTTCTTCATTGTCTCCGGTCTTTTTCCACACATGTGCTACATTTAACGACATGCTGCGGGCAAGATCATCAACCGATTTCTTATGCGTCCAATCCTCAAGCAATGATCCTACGCTTAAAAGGAACATGATCGAACTTGCAGTATCTATATCATCTCTAAGAACAGATACGAGCACCGCTGTTGCATCAAGTGCATCAACTTTAAGCTGACCACCCTTTAGACTCTTTATTCCCTTTAGAACACAGCGAACCACTTTTGCGCCGGTATAAAGGATCCTTATCGGAGCCGGAAGAACTGTCTTTTCAATGACTCTCCTGCAAAGCATCCAGAAAAGCCTATCTTCATATTCACGATTAAGCATCCTTCCGGTTTTTTCCGGAACAAGTTCCTCATTCTTTTCATCCTTAAAATCAAATGCCAGAAGAGAATCTATCACTGCCTGTCTGTCATGCTTATATCTTATCAGGACCGAACTCGTTCTCTCATGTACAGATACACTGATGATCTCAGGATTTTGTATCAAGGCATACTGAAGCATATCCGCCTCGTGCAGAGTCATCTTTCCATAAACATGGGCACGTATCCTGATACGTCCTTCCAGTTCATGTAATACTGTAAAATTCATTATTCACCACGTCTTTCTTCTAATAAGAACATAAAATCCGACTTTATCGGATTCTCCGCGCAAGCGCAGGAAAGTCAAAAACACGCGAACGACCCATTATCGAGTTATCCACGTGTTTTCAAAACCTTCATTGCAGGTTATCAGACTTCAAGACCAGCTTCCTCTGCTGCAGCCTTCTTAGCCTTAAGAAGTTCCTCTGCCTCTCTGTACTCTCTTTCTCTGCGCTCCTGCTCTCTCTTTGCATTGATGCTCTTTGCATCAGCGTAAATATCTGCACAATTCTCTGTGAGGATATCTTTCTGTTCAAGAGTATAGTCCTTCATACGGAGAACTGCTGCTGTACACTCTGTATATGCTTTCTTTGCGTCCTGACTGCTAAGGATCTTGATACCGGCCGTTCCAAAAAGAACTCCACCTGCAAAAAGGCCAACCTTCTTCCATGCAACCTTTGATAAACACTCTAAAATCATATCTGTCTCCTTTCAGCCAATGAACTTAATACGTTACAGTTCACTCGCTTACAGCTCGCTCACGTAACGGATTTTGCCAATTAAATCGCCTTCGGCGATGGGCAAAATCCAATGGCTTTTCATCGTTCTTGGTCGTAAACTCCGCAGTAAATGCTCCGTTTACGTCTGAACTGTAACCTTAATACTACTGTTCACACTTAAATGTACTACGTATATATCGGTTACTAATTCCCGACACTTGACTGTTATTTCAAACAATCCATAGACATTTTTTTGATTACTATCCGATTATATTTCTCTGATTTTTTGATAACAAGGGATTTTATTGAGAAGTTTTTTCACTAAACGCGCAAAAAGAAGCCTTGTTGGATTTTTATTGATCTTAAAAATCCAACATAACTAAGAAAAGCTGTGTTTTATTGATATAACGATCACGAATGATATTCGTTATCACTTGGATATTAGCACAGGTTAACCGTTTCTACAATGATCCTTATAGTACATTTTTTATCAATAAAAACAGACAGAGCATAGGACCCTTTTCTATGGATACTATGCTCTAAATGATCTATTTGATATTTATTACAGATCACGACAGTTCATCTAATGTATTTCCATACGGCGGCAAAAATTCTGTGAGAAAATCTCTGACTTCCGGCATAGCTTCTGCCATTTGTTCCAACGAATCACGGGTGGACTTTTCAGCTGTGCGAAACTCCGAATTTCCTGCCTGTCTCTCTTCCATACATTTGATAAGTGCAGATATTTTATCAGCGGCTTTTACGAGTCTTCTCATATACTTTTCTTCCGGATCATCTGAACCGTCCTGATTTTTGCTTTCCTTAAAGATACGCTCATATTCAGGTCTCAGATCGTCAGGAAGTTTATTTAAAAGTCTTTCATCTGCCATTGCCTCAATCTGTTTATAGGCAGTTCTTATATCTCTATTGAAGTATTTAACAGGTGTAGGCATATCTCCTGTAATGATCTCTGATGCATCGTGATATAGTCCGACCAGTGCCGCCTTCTCAGTATCCATTTTGTGACCATATCTGACATTTCCTATGACAGTCAGGCAATGTGCGATCATCGCCACATCCGTACTATGTTCAGACAAAGTCTCCGCTCTTGCATTTCTCATGAGCGCCCAGCGCTCGATATATTTCATTCTGTATATTGCTGCAAAAAAATTATAGGTCATGTAATCCTCCTATCAACTCATCCGCTATCATTATATCTGTCCGTTCACGCAACGTTTTTTCAAACAAGATCGATATCTGATATTTTACTTATCGGCACACTGCTTCCGTCTGTAAAAATGATACCACCATTAGTCATATCTATCCTTCGCACGAAACCACTTTTTGTCACATATTCCCCTCCGGTCTTTTTATCATCAGGCACAAAAAATGTAACATTTATTTCCGGTTTTTCTTTAATTTTTTCCCATATCAACTGAAGTTTACGATCAAGTTCTTCTTTTTTATCATCGGATAAAACCATCTCTTTTTCCGTGATCCGTGCTGTTTCCCTTATCTCATCATCATATCCGGTCAGCGCAGCAAAAGGAGAGAACTGTGCTGCCCGGACATCCATATTTGCCCTTGGATGTTTCCTCACACCGTCCCACTTTGTATCCAGTATGTCTCCATACTTTCTGATAACTTCCGGATCACCGCGCAGCTCTTCTTCCGAAACTCCACGAACATTGTGCCAGGAATTTTCGAACCTCTCCTTTGTCATATCAGGCTCTATGTCCTCCGATCTGTTTATTTCGCTCTATCGTATTTGCGCCTTCCTGCAGGTCTGTGCCCTTCAAAACCGCATTTTTTCCAAATTTCTTTCTGAGTTCTAATGTTGCACGCTGCATCCTCTTTTCTATCTCAAGCTCTTTTTCTTCTTTCTCACGCCTGACTTCCAGCGCTCCATAATCCGTAAAAAGGTCAAGCTGCTCATACTTCGGTTCATTTTTTATATCTTTCTCATATCTCGTATGATTAGCTGTGACATATACTCTTCGCGTCAATAAATTCGGTTCGATAATACTGTCAAAAAGCTCCACAGAAGCATCTACGATCTTTTTTACAGAACAGGTCCATCTATCAAGATTTATGCTCCCATGAGCGCTTTTAGGCACCTTTCTGCCATAATGATCTGTCTTTATCACGCCTTTATAGTTTTGCATCGCCGATGGATTTTTCAGATTTTCAATATCATATCCAACCGTGATAACTATCTGGTCTGTTACAAGTCCTTTCGACATGAGATCCATTGCAAGTGTCTCAGCCATTTCACGAATGATGATCCTTGTTTTTTCGACTGTATATGGCTGTGTCAAAACCTGCCCCGCACCTGTGCTGGTGGACTGGGGCTTGTACGCCTTTATATCTGCTATAGTAGTATTTTCTATACCAAAGGCATGATCTATTAGATACTCTGCGTTTACACCAAACATCTTGAAAAGCATTTCTTCGTTTTCAAGAGCGCTCCGCGCTATATCTCCCATTGTAAAGATACCCTTTGATTCGAGTTTTTTTGCGTATCCCGTGCCAACTCTCCAAAAATCCGTGAGCGGTCTGTGATTCCAGAGGATCCGCCTGTAGTTCATTTCATCCAGTTCCGCTATACGTACACCATCTTTATCCGCCGGGATATGTTTTGCCACGATGTCCATTGCCGCTTTGCATAAATAAAGATTTGGAGCGATACCGGCAGTCGCAGTTATACCGGTTTCTTCCATAACTTCATGTATCATCTTTACCGCAAGTTCTCTGGCAGTCAGACCATAAATCTTCAAGTACCCCGTAACGTCCATAAAAACTTCATCTATGGAATATACGTGAATATCCTCCGGCGCAATATATCTGAGATATACTGCGTATATACTCGCACTTATCTCCTCATATTTTTTCATCTGCGGACGAGCAGCTATAAAGTCAAGTTCAAGCGCCGGATTTTTCCTTAATTCTTCAATATCATCCGACTTTCCTTTAAACGCCTTTCCGTTTAAGGCTCTTAGACGCGATCTATTAATTTCCTTTACTGCCTGTTTTACTTCAAAAAGCCGTGGGCGTCCGGGGATTCCATATGCTTTCAATGCCGGAGATACGGCAAGACATATGGTTTTATCCGTCCGGGAAGCATCCGCAACCACAAGATTTGTCGTAAATGGATCTTTCCCTCTCTCTCGACACTCCACTGAGGCATAGAAAGACTTTAGATCGATAGCTATATAAATATGTTCTTTCATGCCGCGCTCCTCATTGCCTCCTTTTGCGAACACACATTCTAATACATTATACAAAATATCTCAAATCCAATCAAGTGTTCGTATAGACAATAAGTAAAAAGCCCTCCAATCCGGATAATTTAAGAATAAATCCGGTTCGGAGGGCTTTTTATCAATAATTTTTCTTTGCAAGATATCCCTTATATTCTGAAGTATTGAGTATCTTATCAGCCTTTTCCACATCTGACTTATCAGCTGCATCGAGGTCCTTAAGCGGAAAGTCGATTCCAAGCTTTTCGTACTTCGGGATCATCATATTGTGATACGGAAGTATTTCAAATCTCTGAACAGTCTTAAGTGTCTTTACGAAATCAGAAAGTCCCTGCAGATCTTCCTCAAAGTCATTCACTCCGGGCACAAGTACATGGCGGATCCACATATTCTTTCCATGGTCTGAGAGGTACTTTGCCATCTCAAGGATATTGGAATTATCCCATGCAGTGAGTTCCTTATGTCTCTCAGGATTGATCTCTTTTATATCTAATAAGAAGAGATCTGTCACCTCAAGAAGTGCCTCAAATTTCTTCATAAACTCAGGATCTGCAGAATTAAAAGGATTTGCGGATGTATCCAGAGCTGTATTTACTCCATTTTCATGAGCGATCTTGAAAAGCTCTGTAACAAACTCGATCTGGAGTAAAGGTTCACCACCACTCACAGTAATACCGCCGCCATTATTCCAATAATTCTTATATCTTGACGCTTTTTTGAAAGCATCTTCCGGTGTATAGAGATCACCGCCGTCATCAATCTTCCATGTCTCAGGATTATGACAATACTTGCATCTCATTCTGCATCCCTGCATAAAGAATATGAATCTTACACCGGGACCGTCCACTGAGCCAAAGGACTCTATAGAATTTACGCGTCCGAGAATTTCTTCAGCCATTTCTCCTATCTCCTATCTTTTTGCAAAAGAGCCCTGCGGCAAAAAATGTCACAGGGCTCTCTCATCAGCTGATTTTTATATTAAGTTACCGACAGACCTGAGTCCATACGGTTTAGAGTCGCTTAGAAATCAAAGCTTCTCGTGGAATGTTCTGGAGATAACATCCATCTGCTGCTCACGAGTAAGATCGATGAACTTAACAGCGTATCCTGATACACGGATAGTGAAGTTAGCGTACTCAGGCTTCTCAGGATGCTCCATAGCGTCCTTGAGCTTCTCCTTACCAAATACGTTTACGTTCAGGTGATGTGAACCCTGGCTGAAGTAACCGTCAAGTACGTTAACGAGGTTGTTCTTTCTCTCCTCATCATCGTGACCAAGAGCTGACGGGTTCATTGTCTGAGTATTGGAAATACCATCAAGAGCCCACTCATACGGCATCTTAGCTACAGAGTTAAGGGAAGCAAGAAGACCATTCTGCTCTGCGCCGTAGCTCGGGTTAGCACCCGGTGCGAACGGAGTCCAAGCTCTTCTTCCATCCGGAAGGTTACCTGTAAACTTACCATATACGACGTTAGAAGTAATAGTAAGGATAGAAGTTGTAGGCTCAGAATTTCTGTAAGTATGTCTCTTCTTGATCTTTGTCAGGAAGCTGTGAAGAACCTCAACACCGATGTTATCAGCGCGGTCATCATCGTTACCATACTTCGGGAAATCACCCTCTACTTCGTAGTCAACTACGAGACCTGTCTCAGGATCACGTACAGTCTTAACCTTTGCATACTTGATAGCAGAAAGGGAATCGATTACGTGTGAGAAGCCTGCGATACCTGTAGCGAATGTACGACGTACATCAGTATCGATAAGAGCCATCTCAGCTGCCTCATAGTAGTACTTGTCATGCATGTACTGGATGAGGTTAAGTACATTTACATAGAGACCAGCAAGCCAGTCAAGCATACGATCGTATGCAGCGTATACCTCATCAAAGTCAAGGTACTCAGATGTGATAGGTCTGTAAGCAGGTCCTACCTGAGTGCCGCTCTTCTCATCGATACCGCCGTTGATAGCGTAGTTAAGAGCCTTAGCAAGGTTTGCACGAGCTCCGAAGAACTGCATCTCCTTACCTGTCTGTGTAGCAGATACGCAGCAGCAGATGGAGTAATCATCGCCCCAGATCGGCTTCATAACATCATCGTTCTCATACTGGATAGAAGATGTTGTTACAGAGATCTTTGCAGCGTACTTCTTGAAGTTCTCAGGAAGTGCAGGAGAGTAAAGAACTGTAAGGTTCGGCTCCGGAGAAGGACCCATGTTCTCCAGTGTATGGAGGAATCTGTAGTCGTTCTTTGTAACCATGCTGCGGCCATCCATGCCGATACCACCAACTTCAAGAGTTGCCCAAACCGGATCTCCGGAGAACAGCTCGTTGTAAGAAGTGATACGAGCAAACTTAACCATACGGAACTTCATTGTCATATGGTCGATGAGCTCCTGAGCCTGAGCCTCTGTAAGAGTACCGTTCTTCAGGTCTCTCTGCATGTAGATATCAAGGAATGTGGAGATACGTCCAACGGACATAGCAGCACCGTTCTGTGTCTTAACAGCTGCAAGATATCCGAAGTACAGCCACTGAACAGCTTCTCTTGCATTCTTAGCAGGAGCAGAGATATCGAAGCCATAAGCCTGAGCCATAGCCTTCATACCGTTAAGAGCCTTGATCTGCTCAGCAAGCTCTTCTCTCTGACGGATAACGTCATCTGTCATTGTGCCGTCACCGCAGTTCTGCTTGTCTTCGTTCTTCCAAGCGATGAGCTGGTCGATACCGTAAAGAGCTACTCTTCTGTAGTCGCCTACGATACGTCCACGGCCGTATGTATCAGGAAGACCTGTTACGATGTGGCTGCGGCGAGCTGCTCTCATCTCATCTGTATATGCATCAAATACTGCCTGATTGTGTGTCTTATGATAATCATTGAAGATCTTGTGGAACTTCGGGTTAGGAGTGTAACCATAGTTCTGGCAGGACTCCTCAGCCATCTTGATACCACCGAAAGGCATGAATGCTCTCTTAAGAGGCTTGTCTGTCTGAAGACCTACTACTGTCTCAAGATCCTTCATGGACTCGTCGATGTAGCCAGGACCATATGCTGTAAGGCTGGAAACTACCTCTGTCTCCATGTCAAGAACGCCGCCCTTTGCGCGCTCTTCCTTCTGAAGCTCCTGAAGTCTGCCCCAGAGCTTGTTTGTAGCATCTGTAGCGTCTGCGAGGAAGCTCTCGTCTCCGTCATACGGCTCATAGTTATTCTGGATGAAGTCGCGTACGTTGCACTCTTCCTTCCAGAGGCGGCCTTCAAAGCCTTTCCATTCTTCATTCTGTAACAACATTGTGAAACCTCCTTACTGGTCTCTTGTGTAAAATATAGTTAGCTTTGGTTAACAATCTTGCTATTCCAAAATCCAAGGATTGATACTATCAGAAATTTGTTAAAAAATCAACAACCTCAGTACAACTTTTTAGAGACCTGTATAAACCTACTAAAATACCACAAAAAATGCCGTATCATATGGTACATTTTCATATATTTCCATTTTGTCTAAGATGCCTACAAAAGCGCATTTTTCTGCTTTTTTATTGTACACTTTTAAATACACATCAAAATATTAAAAACCTGCCGTGATGGCTGGGCACGGCAGGTCAAGGTAAGAGAAATCTGAAAGTTGTACAAAATCCATGCGCATGAATCTGTACTTTTGCGGTAGTTAGCTTCCACTAACAATTTATAATTTAGCATACGCTAACAGTCTTGTCAATATCTTTCTTTCATCAAGCGTATTTTCAACATTAAAGGTCTCCTATAAAAATCCGATCATGACTGCGAAAAGGATTTTTATAGGAGACCCTGACATTTTTCTTCTATTATAAATTTTCGTGGATCACTCTTCTGGAAACTTTTCCGTTGGTTTCCTCGCGAAATTCAAGATGAAATTTGTATTCTGTTTTTTCCCACTCCATTATAGTAAACGGATGCTCCTCTATCACACACACTTCCGTTTCATCTTTTCTGAATACAGGATAATTCCCGGTATATCCGTCCGTCAAAAGCGCTTCTGATATCGCTTCTCTCTTTGTATCTATCCTATTTTCGAGCTGCGCTCCATATCGTCTGACTTCATAGGGCAGAGATCCTGCTATGATCTTTTTCCAGAGACATTCCATGATCCTGTCCCCATCGCTGCCGGACAGATATTTAGCAAGCACATTACGTATCCCGGGAGATTCCGTATACTGATCTATCATCCATAAGAACCTCATATCCCCCGCTTCCTTAGCCAATTTTCGCATGGTTTCCGTTCCGGCTGCGGAATTGTGATACCAGTCATCCATTGACTCATCTATTGGCGACCAGTATCTAAACGGAGCAAACTCTATCAAATGATAATATGAAAGTTCGACATCATTGCAGTATTTCCTGCCCATAAACTCAGCTTTGTCATGAACTGTACCCACGATGTAGACCAGCCGGCGTAAGAATTCATTTCCCTCGACCCAATAATGGCCTGTCCTGTGGTACTGATACAACGTCACATGCCGGATCGCTCTGCTGCAATCGATGCGAAGTAATCTGCCGTCAGGAGCACACAATATTATACTCAGTTCAGTCCCGGAGGAACTGATCCTGATAGAAGTTCCGATTTCGAAGTCATCATCGATATCGCCGTTCACTCTGCAATTTTCAAGCTGTATATAGTTCTCTATCGCATCACTCATCATGTACGGTATGCGAACTATCCCCGGTTCATCATTATCTCGTATCATTTCCAGCGACTCTGTCTCTATAAGCTCTTTCAGCTTTTTTAAGAGTTCTTTTGGAAACAAAATTTCTTCACTATGATTTTTCAAAAATCGGCTCCTTCTTTATAAAAAAAAAGGTTGTACCCCGTCAGAGGCACAACCCTTCCAAAAATCAATATTACCTGTTTCAGCCCTGAACCAGTAAGTGCTGCTTCTTATATGCGTTCATGACTTCCGAAACATTTCTCTCATCGCCAATAAGGCTAACATATATCGGCTTGAGAAGTTTCAAAGTAAGAAGTCCCATGATGGATTTACCATCAATGTAGCTTCTTCCGCTCCTTACATCTACCTGACAACCTGATCTTGAGTTGATTTGGATAAATTTCTCAATCTGTTCCTTGTCCTTCAGTCTTACTGCTACATCTGTCATAATAAAAAACCCCTTTCATCGTATGCTTAGCAGCTCCCAATCTGCTATTCCGTGATATTCTTCATGTCGAAATAAACAAAAATGTCCTCTAGCATATATCACTAAATACATCCTAAACCTTTTAAAATTTAAATCAAGAGCTTATCAAAATATTATACATTTTTTCATTTTGTGTTCACATTCATCATAACTTTTTGTGCATTTAGTCAGTATAATTCATTTTTTATCTTTTTTTGTCAGTCTATTTACTTTTTGTAGCAAATACACAATAACAATGTTATTTAATCGACTATTTTAGTCTTTATGCCGCAATAACAATACAATTCACGATTTCATGAACTAATTGTTAATTATTACAGATACAGTTGCATTATCATTGCTAAAAAGTTATACTTAATGCAGTTTGTTAAGTAATTAACGTGCTTTTTTCAAGTGAAAAGCCACAAATTAATTACATTTATACAAGCATTTTTGTTATTTTTTCCAATATCCCGTCAGGATTATCCTGACACCTATTTAAGGAGGAATTTGAAATGGCGCGTTTTACATTACCCAGAGATCTGTATCACGGCAAGGGTGCTCTTGAAAATCTGAAGACACTTAAAGGTAAGAAGGCTATCATCTGTGTTGGCGGCGGCTCTATGAAGCGCGGCGGTTTCCTTCAGAGAGCTCAGGCTTATCTGGAAGAAGCAGGTATGGAAGTAAAGATTTTTGAAGGTATCGAATCCGATCCGTCCGTAGAGACAGTAATGAAGGGTGCTGAAGTTATGCAGGAGTTCGGACCTGACTGGATCGTTGCTATCGGCGGTGGTTCACCGATCGATGCTGCTAAGGCTATGTGGATCAAGTACGAGTATCCTGAGTGTACATTCGAAGACATGTGCAAGGTATTCGGTATCCCTGAGCTTCGTAAAAAGGCTCATTTCTGTGCTATTTCCTCCACATCAGGTACTGCTACCGAAGTAACCGCTTTCTCTATCATCACTGATTATTCAAAGGGTATCAAGTATCCTATCGCTGACTTTGAGATCACACCTGATGTTGCTATCGTAGATCCGGAGCTTGCTGAGACTATGCCGAAGAAGCTCGTTGCTCACACAGGTATGGATGCTATCACACATGCTATCGAGGCATACGTTTCTACTGCAAACAGCGCTTATGCTGATTCTCTTGCGATCCATGCGATCGAGCTTATTCAGGCTAACCTCGTTAAGTCTTATAATGAAGATATGGAAGCACGTGACATCATGCACGATGCTCAGTGCCTCGCAGGTATGGCATTCTCTAATGCTCTGCTTGGAATCGTTCACTCTATGGCACATAAGACAGGTGCCGTATTTGCTGATCAGGGTGCACACATCATCCACGGTGCCGCAAACGCTATGTATCTTCCTAAGGTTATCGCTTTTAACGCAAAGGACGAGACAGCTAAGAAGCGCTATGGCGTGATTGCTGATTACATGCACCTCGGCGGAAGCAATGATGATGAGAAGGTTCAGCTCCTTATCAAGTATCTCCGCAAGATGAATGATGATCTGAACATCCCGCATTGCATCAAGAACTACGGCGCAGATTCCTTCCCGACAGAGAACGGATTTGTTCCGGAGGATATCTACAAGGAGAGACGTCACGACATCGCTGCAAACGCTATCCTCGATGCCTGCACAGGCTCCAATCCTCGTCAGCCGTCTCAGGAAGAGATGGAGAAGCTGCTTGACTGCTGCTACTACGATCTCGACGTTGACTTCTGATAAAAGCTTTTTCTTTATTTCATCAAAAATATTCAGGGCGGATGCAAAAATTTGCATCCGCCCTTTTTTCCGGTCATTTAATAATCATGATTGACATTATCTCG
>CAMVTN010000055.1 GCA_947170415.1 uncultured Lachnospiraceae bacterium
ACTTTTTTTCATGCACCTTCAGACCCTGTATAAAACCTCGGGTTCGCCATAAATCTCCCGCCTTTTTTCAGAATCAAAAAGAACAAGATCACGTATCAGTGGATCGCGTACGAGATGCTTCCACGCCGTTCCTGTGGCCTGTATAAAATCAGGACTGAGCTCCGCCTCTCCGTCGATCAGAGGACAACTGTACGGGAGTTCATAGTCACACCTGACAAGAACCAGCTCTCCACTCTCTGTAATATGTGGTTCCAACGGAAATGTCCTGCACTGGATCGGACGCTTTTCTCTGGGACATCTTGGGGCGTCCTTGCATTTTACAAAATAAACCTTTCCATCCCATGACGGCGGAAAATCATATTCTCTTGTATCATGTTCAGACCATCTGAGCCAGTCATCGTTCCTGTCATGAACCTCTTCTTCACCGGGCAGAAGATATATCCCCATATCATCCGGTTCGCCGTTTTCATCGCTATCCGACACACCGCAGCACGCTGCTCCACACAACGCACCACAGTCATACGGTACCGGAGAAACCTTGTCCAGCAGGCGATAAATTGCCTCGTATGTACGTTTTTTTATCGTAGATTTAATCATAATCCTAATATATACATGATGACACGAATTGCTTCGCTGCTTAAGCAGCTCTCGCAATTCTATGAATCGTCACATAAACAAATTTAATCAAGATAATTATTGTATTTTTTGCAATATTTTTAAAGTCGCGCAATGCGCTTCAACATTTCTGCGTCTATTTTGTACGAAGCAGTTGCGAGACGCTTTTCATCATTCACAAGGGAATCATATGCTTTCTGCCTGGTTTCTGCGGGTACCTCACCGATTTTACATACTTCCTCAAAGAAAAGCTCAAAATCACTGGCAGCAGAAAATCCTGCACGTTTTAAGAATTTACGTGTCAGCACATCATCTTCCTTTTCTGCCTCTTTGAGATAACTCCCGAGGTAATATCCCACAGCTGCACCGTGCGGCATCCCCAGTTCACAGGTTAATGTGTAACTAAGCCCGTGCGGTACCGAAGTACCCGTCTGAGCGATCGCCATACCGGCAAGCGCAGATGTATGCATGAGATCCTCTGCAGCATACTGATCCAGAACTTTAGTGCCCTCAACCACCTGCCATATCCGTTTCCAGTACTTAAGTCCCTCCAAAACAAGCATGAGACTGTACTCATTTCTTGCGGAGTTTAATCCGCTCTCAAGAAGATGTCCCAACGCATCTACTGCCGTATTTCGTATGACCGAAAGCGGTGCTTTCATGATATATTTTCCGTCGATCAGCGCAATATCAGCAAAGATCTTGTGTGGAATAGAGCCTTTTTTTGTACCATTGTCTCTTGTAAGCACAGAAACTCCTGTAACTTCCGATCCGGTTCCGCAGGTCGTCGGCACCTCAGCGACCGGTACTGCCGCCGGATCAAGAGAAGCATCATACAGATCTCCTGCACCCTTATTCTTATGCTTTATCAAAAAAGCTGCTGCCTTTGCGGCATCCATCGGAGAACCTCCCCCGATACCTATTACAAAATCCGCTTTATCACGTCTTCCCTGCACCGCAGCCCGCTCCACAGTTTCTACAGATGGATTTTCTTCTACCTCGGAAAAGATAGTGTAGCCGATTCCCTGATCATCCAGTGCTTTTGTCACATCATCAAGCGAACCGTTTGCCTTGGCAGAGCTTCTCCCTGTCATGATCAGAGCCTTTGTTCCAAGCGCCGCAAGTTCTTTTCTGTGATTCCAGACAGCTTCATTTTCTTCATATACAACCGTAGGCATATAAAATTTCATTATTTGACCCTCTTTCCCCATCCTTAAGTTATGTTTAAGTTTGAAAGTTTATTTTCACTTCCGATCCTTATAACAATGCCGCAGCTGCTTATACAACCTCTGTAGTGCGCTCATCATTTACTGCATATGCATGATATACCGACCATGTCCCAGGTCTTCTATGCGACTCTCAAAAAAGACCTTCATGGAATTGATAAGTGCCGTGGTATCATGCACTCCGGCAGTCTCCACACAGGAATGCATGGCAAGCTGAGGAAGTCCTATATCAACCGTATTCAGTGACACATGAGCATTAGAAATATTTCCAAGAGTCGAACCGCCATTCATATCCGAACGATTTGTAAAGTGCTGCACAGGAGCCCCTGCTTTTCTGCAGATTTCTTCAAAAAGTGCTCCTGAAACCGCGTCAGTCGTATATTTCTGGCCCGCATGATACTTTACGACGATTCCCTTATTGATCTTTGGACGGTTCACCGGATCTGCCTTTTCCGCATATGCAGGATGAACTGCATGTGCATTATCCGCAGATACCATAAAACTCGATGCAGTGAGAGCCTTCTGCTCCTCGAGAGTAAGTCCCGCTGCCAGTCCTATCCTCTCTATCACATCTGAAAGAAACGTCGAATCAGCCCCCTGCTTTGTACCGCTTCCAACTTCCTCATTATCAAAAACTGCCAGAACCGGAATAGCGCTCTCATTCTTACCCGCAGCGATAAAACCTTCCATAGTTCCGTACACACACTGCAGATCATCTATATGTCCTGCGGACACATATTCGCCCGATGCTCCCCATACCGAACCTCTGCCTCTCACATAGAGAAAGAGATCATGCGAAAGAATATCCTCTGCCTTTACACCTGCTGCCTCTGCTACTATGTCCATAAATTTTCCTTCGGCAGTTTCATCACCAAGGATCGGCAGCAGTTCTTTCTGTGCGTTGAGTTCATGACCCTCGTTTGCTTTACGATCCATATGTATTGCAAGACTGGGTATCATCATGAGATCTCTGTCTATATTTACAAGCTTAGTCGTAATGACACCGTCTTTTTCCCTTACCATCACCCTGCCTGCTGCAGAAAGAGGTCTGTCAAACCAGGGATGCATGAGCATGCCGCCATACTTTTCCACATTCAGTCTGGTATAGGCACCTTCGCTTGTGATCTCCGGATCTTCCTTTATCTTAAATGAAGGTGAATCACTGTGCGACGCAGCTATCATAAATCCTGCCGGTCTTTTTTCCGGCATGCGAAAAGCAATGACAGACGATTCATTTCTCGCTGTAAAATAGCCTTTTCCCGACAAAAGCTCCCATTTTTGTCCCTCAAACAGTTCCGTATATCCCTCAGATAAAAGTCTCTCACGTATGTTTGCCACTACATGAAAACAGGTCGGACTTTTCTCCAAAAAATCCAGCAGATCCTCAGTTACTTTCAAGTCATTATTCTCCATCATTTCAATATCTCCATTACACGTATCTCAGCAGTGTTGTCAGCACCTGCCGTATAGTTGGTCTCATTCCAAGATAACACAATACTCTAAATACTATCCACAATCCAAGGATACTCGATGTCAAAAATTCGAAATAGCCCTTTGTCTTAAAAACTATCGGAGGATGTATCCTTTTTAGTGACAGCGGAAGTAATGGAATCCCTCCTGTCAGATAATCAAGCACCAGATGTGTCGCTATCCCTGTAAAAAATGCGTAAAAATAAATGATACCATCCCCTCTGAACCACGGTATACACCACATCCCTACTCCGAATACAACCCAAAACCACGGCGAATGTGAAATCCCCCGATGTGCCAGTCCTCTGGATACATTTTTCATAGACGGTGCAAAGAAGGCTATTATCCTGATCAGCACTCGTAAGATATATAACGGAAGCCATAGTAAAAACAGTCTCCTGCCTATAGTACTATTCGGCTGATCCGCATCCGGCATGAGGCTTCCCATTACAGACACGCCAATTACACCTGCAAAGGCGAACGGTCTCTGCACAGGAATGATATTTAATTCACTTGCTAATGCTATCCCTGCGGCTATACCTGCCAACCGGTGTGTCTGTCCGAGCATCTGCCCTCTTTTCCTTAATGTATTAAATGTACAATTTACTGAACATAGCTAATATAGCATACTTCCAAGCTTTTATCAAACACTCGTTCGCAGATTATGTATATTTTTTTACTCACTCCAATAATAAAGTGCATTTTTTTACTGAAACGTTTATAATATTATTTTCTGTTCGCACAAACTGCGAAGAAAAACGATAAACCAATATAAAAAGAAAGTGACAACATGAATATAAAGAACAAAACATTAAAAAAAATCAGAAACGCAGTAATCGCTCTCCTGCTGATATTTATAGTCCTTAGCCTGGCTGCAGGCGACTACATGATCAAATATGCCATCAAACGCGGAAGCGTAGCATCCAGCAATATCCAGGACTCACTCACCGTTTCAGACGACGCCGAACAGCAGGCATTTGAAACAAGAGTAAATAACACAAGAAAAGAACTCCGCGCCGAGGCTCAGGAGTGGTCTGACTCAACCCCCGGCGAGACGCTTTCGATCACTTCATTTGACGGTCTGAAACTAAATGCCCTGCTCCACAAACAGGCAGAAACTTCCCACCTCTGGATGATCGGCGTACATGGTTTTCACGGAGACATGTCCAGCATGTTTCCATATGCAAAAAAATACTTCGAAAAGGGATACAACGTCCTGACCCCCGACCTGCGCGCCAGCGGCACCAGCGAAGGAACCTATATCGGAATGGGTGTCCCTGATAAAAGAGATATTATCCAGTGGACAAATGAGATAATAAAAATGGATCCCGATGCAAAGATCGTCCTCCACGGCATCTCCATGGGCGCATCAACGATCATGCTCGCATCCGGAGAAACCGATCTGCCGGACAATGTAAAAGTTATCGTAGAAGACTGCGGATATTCATCCATTTGGAAAGAATACACAGATAAACTCCATCAGGTATTTAATCTTCCGCCCTTCCCTGTTCTCTACACGGCAAATCTCATGTGTAAGATCCATGCCGGCTACTTCGTTACGGACGGTTCATGCATAGAAGCATTAAAGAAAAACAAGACTCCCATGTTCTTTGTTCACGGGGATGCGGATGATTATAATCCTTTCTACATGCTGGATGAGGTATACGAGGCCGATGCCTGCGATAAAAAAGAAAAGCTCGTAATTGAACGCGCACGTCACACGGACAGCAGCTTCGCAGAGCCGGAGCGCTATTGGGATTCTGTTTGGAGCTTTATAGACAAAAATATGTAGAGCCCCGGAACTGGGGGTTCCGAGGCTCTCAAAAATACCGGGAGGGTTCTCAGGCTGGCGACCTGACCGGTGTCTTAATTACTGACTCTGACATCCGATCTCAACCATTTTTTCTTATGTCATCAACAAACGGATCAAACTGTTCCAGAAGGTTATTAAGGTCTTCAAAGATAAAGCCCTTTCGTGTGATCTTGGAACCCATTTCATGAATATTTTTCTCCACCGCATCATAATACTTGCCTGAGGCTTCCACGGTATCTGTGATCTCTGCTATCGTATTTGAACAATCATCAAATACCGCATTCATCTTTTTATTGCCATCCTCGATCTCATTGGCAACAGTCTTTATGCTGTCAACGACTTCCTCTGTCTCGTTAACATGCTGTACCGACTCCTGCATGGCAGTTCGCGTTGACTCAATGGAATCCATGAGCTTACTGTTATTATTATTCAAAACACCCATACTGTCGCCGATAGAGCTTACCAATGCCTTGATATCACTGGAAAGCTTATTAACCTGATCAGCAACTACCGCGAAACCACGTCCACTCTCACCGGCTCTGGCAGCCTCGATAGAAGCATTAAGAGCCAGGAGGTTTGTCTGGTTTGCGATGCCATTTATCGCATTAACCTTTTCCTGTATCTCATCAAAGCTCTTCTGGAATTCCTCAAAAACTTCCTGTACTGCAGTGATCGTAACCTCTACAGAATCCGAGCTTTCACGAACCTTACTCATATTCTCATGGGTTTCATCTGCTGTACCGATCATCTTGGTAATGATCGCATCAAAGCCTGCCGTAACCTCTCTGGCCTCCGCAAACTGATCCTTAAACGCTTCTATCGATGCAGAAATATCCTCCGATTTCTGCTGTACCACATCAAACGAGGATCGGATCGAGTTAAGCTCATCACTCGTAGCCAGCTCTTCTATCTGAAGTGCTTCTTTCCTCCGTGATATATACTCACCCATTGTCTGAATGATATGCAATTCATCATGCCTGCTGAGTCCTTCAGGCGCCTTTACCTCAACGGGCTCTTCTTCAACAGCCTTCTTAAATCCAAACATCTGACATCCCCCTTATTCAAATACAGCACAGACCATTGTCTGATTTACATGCTGATTACTGTACTGTTCACCACCGGCAACATATCCCACATGGGTTCCGAGTGAAGACATATTCTGGAGAAGTGTCCCAAAATAGTTCTCCTGTGTAAAAAGCATGTAACGATAGATGCAGTTAAAGGAGAACATCAGATCGATCTTCCTTGATTCTCCCTGAATCTTTTCTCTTGTCTGACGATTAATGTCATCATAGTCAAGCAGCTGCAAAACATAGATCGTATCATTCTCATTCAGTTTCTTGTAGTTCAGCAACGCTCCATTCGGTTCCAGTGTATGTGCCGAAGCTACAAAGAGCTTATCTCCTACACTTCGTCCCATAGGATTCTTAAGCACATTTCCTACAACTTCATTTCTGGAAATGCCTAATGTTTCTGCGTAAACATCAGCTGCAGGTCTGTGATCCAGCTCCACCAGCGCTTTCTTCGCTCTATTAACTCTCGTTGCGATATGCGGCACCTCATTATACTTACCGTAAATATTCTCCGCATAAACACGAGCCTTTCCGGAAGTATTTTTTATCACCATATATACGCAGCTGTTCTCAAATAGTTCGCCGTTTATCGCTACATACGAAGGCTTCCCGTTTGGCGCTCCAAAAGCGGTTCCTCCGCAGAGTCCGACATCATTTTTCTCCAGAGCCATCCTCATAGTAGTTACGAGGCGCTCCTCTTCATTTGTACAGAACTCAATTACAACCGTATCTTCCTTACCGGGTCCCACATTCTTGAGACTTCTTTCCAGATTTCCCAGATCTTCTACCGGGCATCTGTCAAGCCTTGAAATACGTCCTGCAGAAATCTTTGCTTCAGACTCTATTGATGTGATGACAGTCATCTTATCGGACCAGTCTTTATTACAATATGATGTTCCGCTTGTTCCTATCACTTCAGCGTCCGGATATTTTTGCTGAAGAATTTCAGTAACCTGCGGCAGCAAATTATAGTCTGTCATAAAAATGATGCCCTGCGGTTTCTGCACCTGTCTCGTTGCCTCATCAACAGCAGACTGGGCATTTCCCGCCATACTAAATCCTACCTTACTCTTCATCCTTTACCCCTTTCCCAGAAGCCTATCCGGCAAAAATTTCACTCACCCGTACAACTACAGTTATTCTGCGTCGTCATGTTTTTTTTCGACACTATCAGCGCATTTCTTTAGTATTTACCGCACATTCCGAAAACAATTTCTAAATTTTATACAATAAAGCCCGATAATATAGCAAAAAAATTCGGACAATATTCAAAAGCAGTGTTATAATGTATTTTCTGATTCAGTAGGACACTTCATTCTCCGTCTGACGGAGTTTTATTAAGGAGGACAATTATATGGCATCAGCCAGCCCGCTTACAGATGAGTTAAAAGCTCTTATCGAAAACTATGAGACACTTACACATACAAGCAAAGAAACCGATTATGACTTTCTGAAAAAAGGTCAGTCCTGTATCGAGATCCGTAATCCGATCGGAGGTGAAAACCTCTATCTGGAACTGGAGAACGGCTGGACACTCGACTTCAACGACTGGAATGCTCACTACGAGCCGACAGACGAGGGACATGCTGATCTTGTCAAAGATCTCCGCGCATTCCTTGACGGAAATATGTATGTAGTCACAGTATGGTGCGGCGAAGAATGGATCTGCTCATTCTCCGTAAACCAGCCTCGCATAAATGAAGAAGTAGCCAGAAAAGAAGCCCGCGAATTTCTTCATACCGCAGGACTTGATGAATTTGTAAAGTATATCCGCAAAAACGGTGCAAAGCTCCTGTGTTCTTCATGGACAAGCAAAGGAAACCGTGAAATCCGCATCCGTGGTTCCAAAGCTGTTCAGGCATCCAGAGCTGCAAAGAACAAAAACAAGGGCAGCAAGGGCGGAAATCGCCCCACAGGAGGAAAGCCCACCGGTAAAAAACGGTAATCCGAAAGTCCGGGGAGAATTATTATGAAAACAAAGACAAGGGACTTCAGGATGGACAATATAAAGGCCATCCTGATCCTTTTAGTCGTGATCGGTCATCTGATGGAGCTGCACTTAAAGACCGGCACGATAAAAACAGCATACAAGATCATCTACTCTTTCCATATGCCGCTATTTATCTTTATTTCAGGATATTTTGCGAGATTCAGGATAAAAAAGCTGATCGCAGGACTATTGGTTCCGTATTTTGTTTTTCAGACCATTTATATCTGTTTTCTGAATTACATCCTGCATGAACCCACAAAACTCCAGTACAGTAAACCTTACTGGATCCTGTGGTATCTAATGGCGATGTTTATCTGGTGTCTGACCGTACCACTTATAGAAAACGGAGGACATCTGCGTCATCTCCTGTTTATTGTTCTGTCAGTCGCAGGAGCGATCGGGATCGGATATATCCGAAAGATCGGCATGAATTTCACTCTGTCACGGGTATTTGTTTATTATCCGTTCTTTATTCTCGGTCACTATATTTCGACTATCATGAGAAACGAAGACGATAAGCAGTGCCTGATCGACTTTTACCATCGCCATTTCTATGAAATACTGATCGCATCCGGCGCAGCCTTCGGCGCTGTGATAGGATACATCATCAGATTTATGCAGAAATATTCCTACGTATGGTTCTATGAATCCGCTCCTTATGCAGTATCTCATGAAACACCGCTCGCCAGACTTCTGCACCTCATCATCGCATCTGTCTGCATCATCTACATATTTCTGCTTGTTCCGAATATCAGGTTCAATTTTTTTACCAGACTCGGAAGTAAGACAAAACCGATATATCTGTGTCACGGATTTATAATCCTGGCATTAAAGAGCTCTGCAGGTCTCATTTGAGGCCTGTATTTTTTACCACTTATTTCCCTTTTGACGTCCCTTCTATCGTGTTAAAATGAATGTAATATCGAAGTAGGCAAAAACTGCAATGGCTGGCAGCTTTCGCCAAAACAAAATTTAATATATGTAAAGGAGAAATCTGTATGACGTATCAGGAAGTACTGGAAAAAGCCAGGACCTGCAGTGGTCCGTATTGCAAGGCATGCCCGGTCTGTGACGGAAGAGCATGCAGAAATCAGATTCCCGGTCCAGGAGCAAAGGGCGTCGGTGACACAGCTATCCGAAACTATGATCAATGGAAAAAGATCAGAGTAAATATGGATACGCTGAACGAGAACAAAACCCCCGACACTTCTATCAACTTATTTGGAAAGAAGTTCCGCTATCCGATCTTTGCAGGACCTGTCGGAGCAGTTAATCTGCACTACGGCGATAAACTGGATGATGTAGCCTATAACAATATCCTCGTAAAAGCCTGTGCAGATGCAGGTATCGCTGCATTTACCGGTGACGGGACCAATCCTGACGTAATGAAGGCTGCATGCGGCGCTATCCGTGCAAATAACGGTGTCGGCATCCCAACAGTAAAGCCATGGGACGCTAACACTCTGAAAGAGAAATTTGCGCTGATCAAAGACTCCGATTCCTTTGCTGTAGCCATGGATATCGATGCCGCAGGACTCCCTTTCCTGCAAAACCTGACACCGCCTGCCGGAAGCAAGACCGTTGAAGAGATGAAAGACATCATCCACATGGCAGGAAAACCTTTCATCATCAAGGGTGTCATGACCGTACGAGGCGCTGTCAAAGCACGTGCAGCCGGAGCTGACGCAATTGTCGTAAGTAATCACGGAGGACGTGTCCTCGATCAGTGTCCTTCAACTGCAGAAGTGCTTCCGGAAATATCCGAGGTACTTTTCGGAACAGGCGTAAAGATCCTGGTTGACGGCGGTATCCGATCCGGTGTAGACATCTTCAAAGCTCTTGCTCTCGGAGCTGACGCAGTCATAATCGCGCGCCCGTATGTCACAGCAGTTTACGGCGGCGAAAGCGAAGGGGTTCAGTGTCTCACTGATAAACTTGGTTCCGAGCTTGCCGACACCATGAAAATGTGTGGCGTAAGCTCACTTCACGAGATTTCCGGTGAAAATATACACTTCTAGATCAGACTAAATATTTAACAGAATTCTTCCGGAGGGCATTATCTGTGAAAAAAATGCGAGTCGAGCAAAAATCTAACGTTAAAAACGGCGTAATGCGGCTTATCTTTGCTGTTCTCTCCGTTCTTTTCCAGGTATCCTGGTTTACGGTTTTTGTTGTCGGCTTAAGCTCATACCACACCTATATTTCAATAGGTTTCAGCATCGTCGCACTGATCGTTGCTGTACGCTTGTATGGCAAACACACAGATGATGCCCTCAAAATGCCTTGGATCATCGTTATCCTCGCTCTCCCCGTCATGGGGCTCACACTTTACCTGCTTACAGGTCATTCCAGTCTTTATAAGAAACTCCGACAAAGATTTTTATCTATCTCCGAAGAACTAAACGAGGCTATCCCACAGGACATGGACGTAATAGAGGAAATGCGCGAAGAAGCCTCCGACCGTGTCGATCTGTCAGAATATCTTTCAGGATGGAATAACTACCCTGTTTATCGAAATACGGATGTACAATTTTTTCCCGAGGCTGAATACGGTTTTTCGTCTCAGATCGAAGACTTAAAAAAGGCCGAGCACTTTATTTTCCTCGAGTATCACGCAATAGAGAACAAGGAATCCTTTGCCCGCATGAAAGAGATCCTTATCGAAAAGGCTTCGAATGGAGTCGATGTACGTATCTTCTACGATGACATGGGTTCTCTATGGTTCATTAACGGCGAATTCAAAAAGGAAATGGAATCCTACGGGATACAATGCCGCGTTTTCAATCCAATCGTCCCTGTCCTGAATATGTTCATGAATAACCGCGATCACCGAAAGATCACGGTCATAGACGGAAAGATCGGATATACCGGCGGATACAATCTCGCAAACGAATACTTTAACGTGACACGTCCATTTGGTTACTGGAAAGACACCGGTATACGCCTTGAGGGAGATGCAGTTTCAACTCTCACAGTCATGTTTCTTACCATGTGGTATGCCATGGAGAAAAAGAAACCTGCGTATTCTGAACGCGAAGACTTCATGAAGTTTTTCCCGGAATATAATTATTCCGCAAAAGATACGGGTTTTGTTCAGCCTTATGGCGATTCACCTCTTGATACCGAGCCTGTTGCGGAAAATGTCTACATCTCTATCGCTAACCGTGCACGCAACTACGTCTGGTTCGTAACGCCCTACCTGATACTCAGTGAAGATATGATCCGAACCCTTTCCTTTGCCGCAAAACGCGGCGTAGATGTCCGTATAATCACTCCCGGAGTTCCCGACAAAAAATTCGTATATCAGATGACACGTTCTTACTACGCTCCCCTTGTAGCGTCAGGCGTACGTATCTTTGAATATACCCCCGGATTTTCACATGCAAAAATGTGTGTTTCCGATGGAATTGTTGGAACCGTAGGAACTATAAACATGGATTTCAGAAGCTTTTATCTGCATTTTGAAAATGGAGTACTGTTAAGTCATTGCAAAGTCCTGAATGCCGTTCATAACGACTTTATAGATATGTTTGAGGAGTCCGAAGAAGTAACCGGCAAATACCAGAAGGAATGTCGTTCATATCCTAAGCGTGTCATCCAGTGCTTGCTGCGACTCATCGCTCCTCTTTTTTAGAAATGAGAAACATGAAAATAAAACTATATATAAAACGAAGAAACCACGAACGGGCACACGTTCGTGGTTTCTTCACTCTCATCATTGGCAGAACCCCTTGAAATGTCCTGTCATAGTTTAGCTCCGGCAGCACAGTCTTTATCACTGCACTAAACCATCACTAACGTTATTTATTTTACATCATATTTCGCCTGTCAGCAACCTACCATAAATGCGAAATACAATGATCTAATCCGACTTTGTCGGATTATTTCTTATGCGTTTACGATCTGACCGAAATCAGCCTTAAGAGATGCACCACCGATAAGACCGCCATCGATGTCAGGCTTGCTGAGAAGCTCAGCAGCGTTCATAGATCCGCCGTACTGGATGCGAACAGCCTCAGCTGTAGCAGCATCATACATCTCAGCGATGTGATCACGAATAAGCTTACATACTTCCTGAGCCTGATCAGCTGTAGCTGTCTTACCTGTTCCGATAGCCCATATAGGCTCGTATGCGATAACAAGCTCCTTAACCTGATCAGCTGTTACACCCTCAAGGTCCCAAGAGATCTGTCTCTTGATCCACTCTGTGTATGTTCCTGCCTCACGAAGTGCAAGAGACTCACCACAGCAAAGGATCGGTGTAAGGCCTGATGCGAATGCCTTCTTTACCTTCTGGTTGATGAGGATATCGTTCTCACCGAAGATATCTCTTCTCTCAGAGTGACCGATGATGATGTACTTTACGCCTGCATCCTTAAGCATAGGAGCAGAGATCTCACCTGTGAATGCACCCTTATCCTCGATGTAGAAGTTCTCTGCACCAAGATTTACATTTGTACCCTTGATAGCCTCTGCTACCGGTACGATATCGATTGCAGGTACGCAATATACTACGTCTACTGCATCGTTCTTTACGAGATCCTTAAGTGTTGCGCAAAGCTCAACTGCCTGGCTGGGAGTCATGTTCATCTTCCAGTTGCCGGCAATAATTCTTCTTCTTGCCATTGTTGTTTTCCTTTCGTTTTGTAGGTATTGGATATTTACGTTCAATCGGATCAAATATCTCTAATTGTTCCAAGAGATATCTATCTAATCTCACTTATATTCTATGAATTAGGGGAAACACCTACGTTCTAAGCTCGCGCTCACTTTCGTTCGTGCTCACTAAGAACCTAGGTGTAAGTTCTCACTAGATTCATCCCTCGTCCGTTGGCCTCGGATTCATCAAGTGAATTACTTATCGTCGGCTGCGTATACGCCCGGAAGCTCCTTACCCTCAAGGAACTCAAGAGAAGCACCGCCGCCTGTGGAGATGTGTGACATCTTGTCGCCGAAGCCAAGGTTATTTACAGCTGCTGCGGAATCACCACCACCGATGATCGTTGTAGCGTCTGTTGCTGCAAGAGCCTCTGCTACTGCTACAGTACCAGCTGCGAGAACCGGGTTCTCGGAAACGCCCATAGGTCCGTTCCATACAACAGTCTTTGCAGACTTAACAGCGTCAGCATAAACCTTTCTTGTGTCAGGTCCGATATCAAGACCTTCCTTGTCGTCCGGAATAGCATCTGTCGGAACAACAACTGTCTCAAGGTTAGGATCGTCGATAGGATCCGGGAATCCTGCTGCTGCAACAGTATCTGTAGGAAGAAGGAGCTTCTTACCAAGCTTCTCAGCCTTCTCCATCATTTCCTTACAGTAATCAAGCTTTGTATCATCAACGAGGGAGTTACCAACTTTACCACCCTGAGCCTTGATGAATGTGTATGCCATACCGCCACCGATGATGAGGGTATCGCACTTTGTAAGAAGGTTATCGATAACAGCAAGCTTATCAGCAACCTTAGCACCGCCGAGGATAGCTACGAAAGGACGAACCGGGTTCTCAACAGCGTTGCCGAGGAACTTGATTTCCTTCTCCATAAGGTATCCAACTGCGCATGTACCGTTCTTCTCACGGATGAACTTTGTTACAACGGATACGGAAGCGTGTGCTCTATGAGCAGAACCGAAAGCGTCGCATACATAGTCATCAGCAAGATCAGCGAGTTCCTTAGCGAACTGCTCGCCTGCATCCTGCGGCTTTGTCTCTTCCTTGCCTCTGAAACGAGTATTCTGAAGAAGAACAACATCACCCTCGTTCATAGCTGCAACTGCTGCTGTAGCCTTCTCGCCTGTAACGTTATCATCCTGAACGAAGTTAACTTCCTTGCCGAGCTTCTCGGAAAGTCTCTTTGCAACTGCTGCAAGAGATTCACCCGGGTTCGGGCCATTCTTTACCTTACCAAGGTGTGAGCAAAGGATAACCTTTGCGCCATCGCCAACAAGCTTCTGGATTGTAGGAAGTGCAGCCACGATACGTGTCTCGTCTGTGATCTCGCCATTCTTAAGCGGAACATTAAAATCACATCTAACCAGTACTCTTCTGCCCTTTGCGTTGAAATCGTCAACGGTCTTCTTGTTAAGAGCCATTATTCAATACCTCCATATTGGATTAATTTAAGTTAAAAGGTCCGGGGCCCTTAAAAGGCTCCGGACCTCTTGATTTTCCGAACTATTCGAACAATATTGTATTCGCAGTTACACTGCGATCACACTTTTCAGATATGACTTATGCAAGCTCTGAGAAGTACTTGATTGTACGAACCATCTGAGATGTGTAGGAGTTCTCGTTATCATACCAAGAAACAACCTGAACCTCATACTGGTCGTCAGAGATCTTGCTAACCATTGTCTGAGTAGCATCGAAGAGAGAACCAAATCTCATTCCAACGATATCGGAAGAAACGATCTCATCCTCGTTGTAACCGAAGGACTCGTTAGCTGCTGCCTTCATAGCTGCGTTGATACCATCAACAGTAACGTCAGCCTTGTTTACAACAGCTGTAAGGATTGTTGTAGAACCTGTCGGGGTCGGTACACGCTGAGCAGAGCCGATAAGCTTGCCGTTAAGCTCAGGAATAACAAGACCGATAGCCTTTGCAGCACCTGTGCTGTTCGGAACGATGTTGATAGCTGCAGCACGTGAACGACGAAGGTCACCCTTTCTCTGCGGTCCATCAAGAGTCATCTGATCACCTGTGTAAGCATGGATTGTTGCCATGATACCAGACTGGATTGGAGCATACTTGTTAAGAGCGTCTGCCATAGGTGCAAGACAGTTAGTTGTGCAGGAAGCTGCTGAAATGATTGTATCAGAAGCCTTAAGTGTCTCGTGGTTTGTATTGTAAACGATTGTAGGAAGATCATTTCCTGCAGGAGCAGAAATAACAACCTTTCTAGCGCCAGCGTTGATATGAGCCTGAGCCTTCTCCTTAGATGTGTAGAAGCCTGAGCACTCAAGAACAACGTCTACCTTAAGGTCGCCCCAAGGACAGTTGTTTGCATCCGGGAATGCATAGATCTTGATCTCCTTGCCGCAAACGATGATGGAATCATCTGTTGCAGAAACCTCATCAGCATGCTCATACTTACCCTGTGAGCTGTCATACTTAAGAAGGTGTGCAAGCATCTTAGGGCTTGTTAAATCGTTGATCGCTACTACTTCGTAACCTTCTGCTCCGAACATCTGACGGAA
>CAMVTN010000056.1 GCA_947170415.1 uncultured Lachnospiraceae bacterium
TAGAACACCAGCCTTCCAAGCTGGATACGTGGGTTCGATTCCCATCACCCGCTTCGTTCCGAAATTCGGAACGGGGAAATGTGTTCGTAGCTCAGCTGGATAGAGCAACGGCCTTCTAAGCCGTAGGTCCAGGGTTCGAATCCCTGCGAGCACAGTTGTAGATAACCGTGATCGGTATCTACCTTTAATGGTGGGATTGGCGTAGTTGGTTAACGCGCCAGATTGTGGTTCTGGAGATCGAGGGTTCGAGTCCCTCATTCCACCCTGATTGGTCAGAGAGCCATTTAGGGCTATCGCCAAGCGGTAAGGCACAGCACTTTGACTGCTGTATTCGCCGGTTCGAATCCGGCTAGCCCTGCTTGCTTTACTAGCTTGAATGTAAAGCTGATCGATTAATTAAATACTATGAGATACTAGCTCAGTTGGTAGAGCACCTGACTTTTAATCAGGTTGTCGCGGGTTCGACTCCCGCGTGTCTCAGACTTATGAGTCCCCACGAATTTATTCGTGGGGACTTTGCTATATTATCATGCGGGAGTCGAACCCGCTCCTATCAATCCGTCAACTTGGAATAATTCTCTATTAAAAAAATATTTGACAATCAGAAGCAAAGATGATAACATCATAACTCGTTGAGCCAATAAAAGTTCAGCGAAATGTGTTCGTAGCTCAGCTGGATAGAGCAACGGCCTTCTAAGCCGTAGGTCCAGGGTTCGAATCCCTGCGAGCACACTAGTAGATAACCGTGATCGGTATCTGCCAATAATGGTGGAATTGGCGTAGTTGGTTAACGCGCCAGATTGTGGTTCTGGAGATCGAGGGTTCGAATCCCTCATTCCACCCTATATTATAAGAAGAAAGCGCCTCGCGAAATGCGGGGCGCTTTCTTCGTTACATGTTAATCTTCTTAAAAAGAGCAGCGGAAAAAACAGTTAAAAAATTTTTTATATCCGAGTCGGAATATTTTTTAGAAACAGGCTCGTCTCCATTAATAAAGGCGTCTGCCTCGTCATGATCAGCAAAAGAAGAAAATTGCTTATCCAGGATAATGGTAAGGTTCTTTTTCACATCATTCCAGTCACGTTCAATGCGGTCGAAATAGTCATAGTTCTGCACGCTGTACCGTGTCCAGTCATTAATAAGGTCTGCCGGCAGCAGATCTTTGCAATTACCCCTAACAAGCCATCTCGGTTCACCCATATATGCAAAGTATTTATATGGAAGAGCATAGCAGAAGCGGAGCATACGAACATCCTTGGTTGGATCACGAAGAACAATACCGTAGAAAAGACCAAGCTTTGTTTCCATTGCACCCATATATGTCCAGAGAGCTTTTTTCTCTAAGAAAGCCCTGTATAGTTTCTGTGTTAAAGGTATTGAGATACTGTACAGAAGACCGCCTTCTTTGAACCTCTCGGTGAGAGGATAATTATTAAAGTAGTCTTTATTCACAAATCTGTTAGAAGGTGTGTATTCAGACATCTGACCGGCTTTTCCGGAGATGACCTTACGAGTATAGCGTGAATGTTGAATAAAGCGTTTGAAGGCTATTTTGCGGCTTACATGGAGGGTCTTACAGTGACGGTTAAGGTATCGAAGAAATAATAAGTAGTGTTTATTGATAAATAGGTCAAACAACACATCCTCAATGAAACCATGGGAAACACTTTCGTTTCCGCATTGACCGTTGAGAACTATACGACAGCCTTTATCTGAAGCTTTTTGGTAAATCTCGCAGAGGTTGGGGAAATTCGCAATAGCCTTAACAGGCATCTCCAGTATAGAAAGAATCTGTTCAAAGTCCTGCAGACAATTTTTGCCGTTATTATTTGTGAACGTAGCTTTTATCGCAGGATGCATAGCCGCAATATTTCTAACGTCAGATTCTTCGTCAAAGACAAAGTCTCCTTCACGTGCACGTTTTTCCAAAGGACAATAAGTGTATGAATAAAGAGAACGTCCCTGTTTATATAGATGATCTGCTGCTATGGAACCGACTGTCGCGGAATCAAAACCACTGCTCATGGCGATACCGATCTCTCCATTTGTACGGGTTGCATCCTTGACGCATTTTTCATATAGGGAACGGAAGGCATGACCTGTCTTATCTGCATTTGAAAAGTCGTAGGGCTCATCACAGCGACTCATATCAAACCAAATGGTTTGATCAATTCTGTCAGCAGAAATAGTTATCATGATCCCCGGATCCATGATATAAACGCCGTTATAAGCTGTCTCATAGGAGATGATATTGGGTAAAAGTCCCGGTATTGCCAGAAAATCCTGCATATATGTCTCATTAATGCCTATTTCAGGACAAACGGCACGTATTGGGGAAATCAGGGTTGAAAAAAAAACAGATCCTGCAGGATTTTTGTAGTAGTAGAGACAGCGTGAAGCTACAGGATCGGAAAATAAACGCACGGTTCCGGAGAGTTTATCAATAACAGCAAAGCAAAAAAGACCAAGAAAGTGTGAAACTGCATCGTTTCCCCATTTAAGAAACGCGTGGTACGCTATGGTTCCGTCAGCGATCATCTCATTTGGATCACAGGAAAGATCCAGTTCTTGTATCAGATCCTCCCTGTTATCCAGGATTCCGTCAAAGGTAAAGTAAAAACTGTGCTCTTCGTTATAGAATGGTAGTTTCTCATATGAAGATTCTTTGGTTATATTTTGAATTCCGCAAGCTATATAAATTTGGTCTTTGACTATCCTGTGCGTGGAATCCAACCGAGCGTTTTTTTGAAGCGCTTTTTCCATCATGATAGGAAAGTCTGAAGCGTTATGCGCATCATCTTTGCTTAATAAATATCCAAGAATTGCTGACACTATTATCTCCTTTTATATCTTATGTTTTCAGATACGTGTGCTCATAAGCGTTATTTTATGTGTTCGTTGATAAGATGGTATATCGTCTCGGTTGTATCCTTTCCTTCTGGTCGGAAAACTGCATACAGATGGAGCGCAGAGGCAAGCTTTGCAGCCATTGATATTGCAATAGGATTATTCTTATTGAGCAGTATTTCTCGCCTTGGGAACATGTTGTCAAGGAGCACCATGACCTTATCAGGCCCGGTTACTTCTGTAATACGTGTCTCTGTATCGGGAGGCGCAACGATGATGATAAACATGGAATCGATAACTGCGCTGTCTGTGCTAAATTCACCTTCCCACGGAACCAGAAATTTGTCCTTATCTTCGTCGATATATATAAGTTTGGATAGATCCGGAAAACGCTTTTCTACAATAGAACGCTGGAGCTTTGTCCATGGAAAAGCCGGATATCCGTAGACTGTATTATCATGGACTTTTGTGACCATTACGTCATCTGCCATAAGATCATAACCGTTATCAAGAAAAAGAGAAGCCATGGTGGATTTACCTGAACCGCTCTTTCCGGATATGAGTATAGCGTGATCATTTTTCCTGAGACCACTGCAGTGGATGGATGGCATATTTCGCTGGTAAAAGAGCATGGACAGAGCGTAACCAAGAATATAGGTTTTTATATACTCTTCATTAGCATTATCTTTAGGTGAATAGAAAATACGATTTCCGTCCTCGATCCAGCAGTACAATGTGGTGTTATGAAACCAGCAGAATTTAGGATCCATATCAAAAAATGAGTTTTTGGAAAGATTTAGAAGATCATCAGACGGTTCATTTTTTCTTAAAGTGATATCAGGAGCACTATTGGAAGTGTCCTCAATAAGCTGCCTGAAAGGGATGTCAGAATCCATTTTCAGACCATATATTTTGTATTGAAACATAAATATCCTTTCGGAGGGCAATGATGACACGAATTGCTACGATTCTTATGAAGCGTATTCGACCCTGTCATCATCATATACAAAAAAATACCTTTGTATCAATATAAATGATACAAAGGCATCTAAAAACCTTAATAAATATTTATAGATTATGAACTCAGCTCTTAGGCTCAGTCGGATTATTGGGCTTTTTATTACGATGGCAAGGGCTTTCGTCCGGATTGTCAGTGAACCAACCTAAATGTCCGTCTCCTATATATCCACCATCATAGTATGCGCCCCACAATTTTGAGTGTGCTGTTTCATTAATGTTGAGTTCCATTAACTCGGGTGTTCCCCACTGTTTCTTCATTAGCATCTCCTTTGCCAAAATAACTTATGATATTATGGCATCTTTCTTAATATTTTCTTAAGCCTTTTTGCTTAAATGCTATTATACAACAGATTGTCGAAAAAAATCCTTACAAAAATGTAACAATTAGTATTTTATCCGGGTTATTTTAGCGTAAAGTACGGTGGTTCATCACCAGCAAGCTCCCGATATATGTGTTTTCTGATATTTAGGGCAGCTTTAACGGATATATTATTGTATAGTTCGTCGTGTTTTTGCATGAAGCGCTCAAAATAATCATCGACTTTGCTGGTTTCGCGAGAATAGGTTTCGTAAGTTTCCTGATAACGCACGTTAACCATGGCAGTAAGATAATCCGTAATATCTTCGTCAATGGTGCACGGGAGAATAAGACGCATTATTGATAAGCCCAGAACCAGGGTCCTGCGGCGATCCGGGCAAAAGGATAAAATATGTTCTTTTATTTCAGACTCCGGAGAATGACCGAAAAACTCTCGAAATTCCCGGTAAAGACGTGTACGTATCTTACAAATACGAATGCCGTCGATCACGAGCTCCGTCTCTGAAAACGACATAAAGCGGTTATGGGCAATCAATGCCTCGAAGGTTTTGTCATCCATGAGCACACCTCCAAATATGATTCTCTTATATCCTATATATCGGAATTTCTAGTTTTCAAACATATGTTATAAAAATGAAAAAAGGCTAAAAGTTGCCACATAATGGAATGAATGATATAGTTGATACTAATGAAAGCGGATCATACGAAGAGATGATCCGTTATGTTTGTTTTTGGTGAAAAAACAGCGAAGGGAGCCGGTAAGTCGGAACTGAAAGACGGCAGCCGGTCTGTGGAGGAAAAGTGAATGAAATTTGTTTCATGGAATGTGAACGGTCTCAGAGCATGCGTTGGCAAAAATTTCATTGAAGCATTTAATGATCTCGATGCGGACGTATTTTGCCTGCAGGAAACAAAGCTTCAAGAAGGTCAGATAAAACTTGATATTTCGGATGAATACGAGCAGTACTGGAACTATGCAGAAAAGAAAGGATATTCCGGGACTGCTGTTTTTACCCGTGTAAAGCCGATCAGCGTTTCGTACGGAATGGACGACTACAAAGTCGATAACGAAGGCCGTATCATCTGTCTGGAATTTGAAGAGTATTATCTGATAACGGTTTATACTCCTAATTCAAAGCAGGGACTATTGCGTCTCGATGACAGAATGGACTGGGAAGATGCTTTTCTGAGGTATATCAATGACCTGCAGGCAAAGAAACCTGTCATAATCTGCGGCGACTTAAATGTTGCTCATGAAGAGATTGATATCAAGAATCCAAAGACCAATCATCATAATGCAGGATTTACCGATGAAGAAAGGGAGAAGATGACAGTGCTCTTAAGGGATGGTCACCTGACAGATACGTTCAGATATCTGAATCCTGATCTTGCGGATGTATATTCCTGGTGGTCTTACAGATTTAAGGCAAGAGAGAAAAACGCAGGATGGAGAATAGACTATTTCCTGATTTCGGATTCGCTTAGAGACATTCTCGAAGACGCGTCTATCCATACAGACATCATGGGTTCAGATCACTGTCCTGTGGAACTAATTCTAAAAAAGTAATTATCGTATAGTTGAACCCTGCACTTTTGAACATTGTAAATACATCCGATATATACAGGGAAAAAGGCAAGAATTCAAAATTTTTTTTTATTTTAATATAAATAGTTGGAAGGAACCAAAATGAAGATTCTGGTAGCCGGAAACGGCAAAATGGGGGCAAGCCTCACAAAACAGCTTACTGCAGAGGGATGCGACCTCACTGTTATCGATGAAAATCCCGGCGTGCTTGAAAGTATCATGGAAGACTGTGATGTAATGGGAATAGAAGGAAACTGTGCTTCTATGGACACGCTGAGAGATGCGGGAGTAGAAGATGCTGATCTTCTGGTTGCCATGACCGGTAAAGATGAAGTTAATCTTCTCTGCTGTATGACGGCGCATTCGATGAACCCCCGTTTACACACAGTAACACGTATAAAAAACCCGGAATATGCAGGGCAGATCTATTCGCTTCGAAGTGCCTTCGGACTGTCTATGGCTGTAAACCCTGACAGGCAGGCCGCAAGTGAGATAGGCAGGCTCATAAAGTATCCGGGCTTTCTTAAGCGAGATACTTTTGCAAGAGGAACAGTCGAGATCGTAGAACTCAGAGTTCGTGAAGACAGTAAAGCGATTGGGGTTCCCCTCAGCAAATTAAATAGTGTAGTTCGCTGCCAGATACTCGTATGTGCTGCTGTACGCGACGGAGAAGTTACGATACCGTCCGGTGACTTTGTGCTTCAGGAGGGTGATCGCCTTTTCGTAACCGGAGATGCAGAAAACCTCGCAACTCTGCTTAAGCATTTGGGGATCATAACCCGTAAAGCAAGACGTGTCCTGATCGCAGGAGGAAGCCGTATAAGCTATTATCTTGCGCAGGCTTTGATAAGGCATGGAATCGATGTGCGTATCATAGAAAACAATCAGGAGCGCTGCAGAGAACTTGCAGCTGATCTTCCGGAGGCAACAGTTGTCTTTGGTGATGCCGGAGATCAGAAGATACTTGATAAAGAGGGTATTGCTGATTGTGATGCGTTCGTCACTCTTACAGGTGTTGATGAGACAAACATCGTATTATCAATATTTGGAACACACAGAGGAGTTCCTCAGGTGATAACAAAGTTAAGCCGTGAGGAGAATGTCCAGATGCTTGATGATCTTCCGGTTGGAAGTATCATTTCGCCGAAAGATCTTTGCACGAACAGTATAGTTCGTTATGTACGTGCCATGGAAAATCAGGTTGGCGCGGCTGTTTCTGTGCATATGATCGCGGATGGACAGGCAGAAGCAATAGAATTTATTCTGGATGAAAATACCATGCACTGCGGTGAACCGCTTAAGAACCTGAAACTCAGGAAACATGTACTGATCGCGTGTGCTTCAAAGAGAGGAAAGTCAAGAATACTTACAGGTGACTCAACGTTTGAAAAGGGCGATTCTGTAATCGTTATTTCAGCGGGTGAAGAAGTTATTGGACAGTTCAATGATATATTTTTGGAGTAAAGACAGATGAATTATAAGATGCTGGCGCGTCTAAATGGATATATCCTTCTTATCGAGGCTGTATTCATGCTTCCTGCGCTGTTTATTTCTATATATGACCATGAGAACGTGGCGATAGGTGCTTTCCTTGCAACGATCGCACTGATCCTTGCTACCGCGGGACTACTCATGCTCTTATCAAAGGGAGCAAAAAAAGGATTTTATGCGAGAGAAGGTCTGGTATGTACAGGTCTGGCATGGATAGTCATGAGTTTGCTGGGGTGTCTGCCGTTTTACTTTTCGAGAGAAATTCCGAGATATGTGGACTGTTTCTTTGAGGTCGTATCAGGTTTTACGACTACCGGAGCATCGATAGTACCTGATGTAGAGAAGCTTTCGAGAGGAATCCTTTATTGGAGGAGTTTTACGCATTGGGTTGGCGGAATGGGTGTGCTGGTGTTTTTGCTTGCTATAGTTCCGTCTTCAGGACGTGGAAATGGTTTCACTCTCCATCTTCTCAGAGCAGAGAGCCCGGGACCGAGTGTAGGCAAGATCGTTCCGAAAATGCGTCAGACGGCAATGATCTTGTACCTGATTTACATTGCACTGACGGTTCTTGATATAGTATTCCTTCTGTTTGGAGGAATGCCGCTTTTTGAATCGGTGTGTCACGCATTTGGTACTGCGGGAACCGGTGGATTCGGAGTAAAGGCAGACAGTTACGCAAGTTACAGCCCCTATCTCCAGAATGTTACAACGGTCTTTATGTTGCTATTCGGTGTAAATTTCAGTTGTTATTATCTGATATTGTTGAAAGATTTTAAGTCTTTATTTAAGGACGAGGAACTGAGGCTTTATCTGGGAATTGTTGTAGCTGCAGCACTGCTCATAGCAGTAAATGTCAGAAACATGTATCCTACGCTGGAAGAGACGCTCAGACAGTCTTTCTTCCAGGTTGCGAGTATCGTTACCACGACAGGTTACGCAACCACGGATTTTGATCTGTGGCCAAGCTTTTCAAAGACTATCATATTGGCATTGATGGTAATAGGAGCCAGTGCGGGTAGTACCGGAGGCGGTCTCAAATGCGCGAGACTGATGCTTCTCATGAAAGGGCTTCGAAGAAATATCCGAACAGTACTGCATCCAAGAGAGGTGCAGGTTGTCAGGGTTAATAACCGTGTTGTTGATGAAAAGATTCTTGCAAACACAAACGCATATCTCACGGCATACATCATTATAATCATGCTCAGTATGCTTCTGGTATCGCTTGATGGTTTTACCACAGAAACTAATTTTTCTGCAATTTTATGTACATTTAATAATATAGGACCGGGACTCGGACAGGTAGGACCTACCTGCAACTTTGCAGAGTACAGCGCGTTTTCAAAAATAGTACTGTCATTTGATATGCTTGCAGGACGTCTGGAGATCTTCCCTATCTTGGCACTATTTTCAAGAACTACATGGAAAAAGATGTAAACGGACATTCAACGACGGATGTTCATATGTCTATATAGGAGGAATTGGGGAATGAATGATTGCAGCAGAAAAACGCTGCTTAGGGATATAAAAAGAGTGCTTCTGTGTGTTCTGGCAGGTGCGATCATTTCTATAAATCTGCGATCGTTTGTACATACAGGAGGTTTATTGCCGGGAGGATTTTCCGGCCTCACGATCCTTATACAGAATGTATGTCAGAGATTCTTTTCTATAGAACTGCCATACGGACCAATATACCTTGCTCTAAATGCTGGCCCTATCATTATCAGCTTTAAGGCGATAGGAAAGAAGTTCACGATATTTTCGTGCATAACGATCGTACTCACATCTATCCTTACAGATATGATACCGTTAAAGGTTATTACCTATGATATTCTTTTGATAAGTATATTTGGAGGTCTTGTAAACGGTTTTGCAATTACTCTTTGCCTCAGAGCAGATGCTACGAGCGGCGGTACGGACTTTGTAGCGATGTATTTGTCAGAGAAATTTAATATCGATGCGTGGAACTATATCCTGATTTTTAATGCATGTATTTTGGCAGTAAATGGATATATGTTTGGATGGGACAAGGCATTGTATTCCATAATATTCCAGTTTACAACCACGCAGGTAATCCATGGTCTGTATAAGCGGTATTGGAAAAATACATTGCTTATAGTAACGGATAAGCCTAAATTGGTAACAGATGAGATTTATCGTCTTACGCATCATGGAGCGACTGATATAAAGTGTATGGGATCTTATCAGGATACGCCGAGAACAGTCGTATACTCCGTTGTTTCAAATTCGGAGCTAAAGAAAGTAGTACCGGCAATAAAGCAGATAGATCCGTGCGTATTTATAAATATCATAAAAACAGATCAGGTAGAAGGAAGATTTACACTTCCTAAAACAGATTGAGTTGATTATAAAGCATGAAAAAAGACGGTTCAGTGTGTTGATACACACTGAACCGCCTTTTTCTATATCTATTTGGATTAGTTCTTTGCAGCCTGAGCTTTTGCCTTGGCACTGATACCTGCTCTCTTACGGAGAGTAGCATCAAGGATTCTCTTACGGATTCTGAGGTTCTTAGGAGTAACCTCGAGAAGCTCATCTGTATCGATGAAGTCAAGAGCCTGCTCCAGAGAAAGAACAACCGGAGGTACCAGACGAAGTGCTTCATCAGAAGATGATGTACGTGTATTACTGAGGTGCTTTGTCTTGCAGACATTAACCTCGATATCCTCACTTCTCGGATTGCTTCCGATAACCATACCGGAATAAACCTTTGTTCCTGCACCGATGAAGAGAGAACCACGCTCCTGCGCATTGAAGAGTCCGTATGTAACTGCTTCACCTGTCTCGAACGCAATGAGGGAACCTGTCTTACGATAGGAAATTTCACCTCTGAAAGGCTCATATCCGCAGAAAATGGTGTTGATGATACCATTACCCTTTGTATCTGTCATGAAGGGACCACGGAAGCCGATAAGACCGCGAGACGGGATCTTGAATTCGAGACGAGTATATCCGCCTGCGATGGAGCCCATGTTCAGAAGCTCACCCTTACGCTCGGAAAGGCTGGAGATAATTGTACCGGAGAACTCATCCGGAACATCAACATAAGCTGTTTCCATAGGCTCAAGAAGCTTGCCGTTTTCATCTTCGTGATAGATAACCTCTGCCTTACTAACTGCGAACTCGTAACCTTCACGTCTCATAGATTCGATAAGGACGCTGAGGTGAAGCTCACCACGACCGGATACCTTAAATGTATCTGTAGACTCTGTTTCTTCTACACGAAGAGATACGTCTGTATTAAGCTCACGGAAGAGCCTGTCCTTAAGATGACGGCTTGTTACGAACTTTCCTTCCTGTCCTGCGAGAGGAGAGTCATTTACCATGATATTCATGGAAATAGTGGGCTCGGAAATCTTCTGGAACGGGATAGCAACCGGCTCTGATGATGTACCGCAAACAGTATCACCGATCTTCAGATCAGCAATACCGGAAACTGCAACGATATCTCCGATAGTAGCAGTATCAACGTCAACCTTTGAAAGACCCTGATACTCATAGAGCTTGCTGATCTTTACCTTTTCCTTACGGGAAGGATCGTGGTGGTTTACGATGATAGCGTCCTGGTTAACCTTTACGGAACCGTTGTCAACCTTACCAACACCGATACGTCCTACATATTCATTGTAGTCGATAGTACTGATGAGGATCTGAAGATTTCCTTCCGGATCACCCTGAGGAGCCGGTACATAATCAACGATCGTGTCGAAAAGGGGCTTCATATCTGTACCCGGAACTTCCGGATCAAGAGAAGCGATACCGTTTCTTGCGGATGCAAATACAAACGGGCAGTCAAGCTGCTCATCTGTTGCATCGAGATCCATAAAGAGCTCGAGAACTTCGTCAACAACTTCCTGAGGTCTTGCGCCCGGACGGTCGATCTTGTTTACACATACGATGATGGGAAGCTTCAGAGCAAGGGCCTTCATAACAACGAACTTTGTCTGAGGCATAACACCTTCAAATGCATCTACGAGCAGAACTACTCCGTTTACCATCTTAAGGATACGTTCAACCTCACCGCCGAAGTCAGCATGACCTGGGGTGTCGATGATGTTGATCTTTGTATCGTTATATTTAACAGCTGTGTTTTTGGAGAGGATTGTGATACCACGCTCGCGCTCAAGAGCATTGCTGTCCATTACACGCTCCTGAACATCCTGATTTTCACGGAAGACTCCGCTCTGACGAAGCAGGGCATCGACCAAAGTGGTCTTACCGTGATCGACATGGGCGATAATTGCTACATTACGAATGTCTTCTCTTTTTTCTACCATTGTAATCTCCTGTCTTTATTTTAAACAAAAAATGCCTGTTTCTAAGGCAATAACCGATTTATTGTAACACATTCTCAAGATACTTCAATGTTTTTATTAATGTTCAAGGAGTTTCGACCTGGTTTTGTTACTGTATTGATCATGGTAAACCCCAAAGATTTGATTATTATACAGAAGTGTGTTATTATTCCATCTGTTTTTAAAAAACACATTAAGATTTTCTTAAGAGATTAAAAAATCTTAAGAATCTAATGTAAAAAAAGAGGTCTGCTTATGGAACAGGGACTAATACAGATATTTGGCGGTGAGGGCAGAGGTAAGACCAGTGCCGCAGTGGGACAGGGATTAAAAGCCGCTAATCTTGGGCGTTCTGTCGTCATTATTCAGTTTTTAAAAGGAAGAACTACGGGCGAATTTGATATAATCAAGCGTCTGGAGCCTGAGATCAAGCTTTTTAGCTTTGAAAAGTCGGCATTATGTTTTGAGAATCTGTCCGAAGAACAAAAACAGGAAGAAGCGATGAATATCCGAAATGGATTTAACTTCGCAAAGAAGTGTCTGGTGACAGGAGAGTGCGATCTTCTGATCCTGGACGAGTTTCTTGGACTTTTTGATAACGATCTGCTCACTATAGATGATCTGAAAGCGTTGCTCAGTGCAAAACCTGATAATGTAGGGATAATAATGACAGGAATACAGATCAGCGATGAAGTTTGTAAATGCGTGGATGAAGTCACTAAGCTGGAAACAGTAAAGTTTGATCGTATTTAGTAACAGTTCACACGTAAACGGAGCACTACGCTGCGGAGTTTACGACCAAGAAAGATGAAAAGCCATTGGATTTTGCCCATCGCCGGAGGCGATTTAATTGGCAAAATCCGTTACGTGAGCGAGCTGGAAGCGAGTGAACAGTAACCGTATTTAAATTTTACCACTTTCGCGCGTTAAACTAGCATTGACAGTATATAGTGGTTGTGCTATTCTTTTACCAACTGAAAAGAGATAGAGGTTGCGCTTTTCATCAGTAATCTGTCGGATGCAGCAGCTGCAGACGAAGACAGGAGAAAGGGAACGGCGCCGAAAGGGATTGAATGCTGTGTTCAATAGCCTTGGGAATGCAGGAAATACCTGCATAACTGTCACTTCTTATGGAAGTGGGGCGCTATCGGAATCTTTCATTTAATAATTAATTCTATGAGAAGATTTTAGAACCGGCGTCGGAAAAGCGTCGGTTTTCTTTATGAAAGGAGAAAGGTTATGTCAGTATTCAAAGGCGCAGGCGTAGCGATAGTTACACCATTTAAGGATAATGGTGATATAAACTACGAAAAGTTTGCGGAGATCATCGAGGATCAGGTGACAAATGGTACAGATGCCATTGTCGTTATGGGAACAACAGGTGAGGCGGCTACTCTCACTGAGGATGAGCATCTTGCAGCGATCAAATTCTGCGTTGAAAAGGTAAACCATCGTATTCCTGTTATCGCAGGAACAGGCTCAAACTGCACAAGAACTGCAGTATATCTGTCTCAGGAGGCAGAGAAAGTCGGCGTTGATGCGCTTCTGCAGGTTACACCTTACTACAATAAGACAACACAGGCTGGACTTATCGAGCATTTTACAGATGTTGCAAATGCAGTAAAGATCCCGATCATCCTTTATAGCATTAAGTCAAGAACAGGTGTAAATATCGAGCCTGAAACACTGGCATATCTTGTAAAGAATGTTCCGAATATCGTTGGTGTTAAGGAAGCTAGCGGAAGCCTTTCACAGGTTGCTAAGATCCTTTCTATCTGCCCTGAGTGTGAAGTATATTCAGGTGATGATGATATAACTATTCCGATCATGTCTCTTGGAGGACTTGGTGTTATTTCTGTTGTATCTAATGTTGCACCTCGTTATGTTCATGATATGTGCGCAAGCTACCTGAACGGAGACGTAAAGACAGCAGCAAAGATGCAGCTTGAAGAGGAAGAACTTGTTTCTGCGCTTTTCTGCGAAACAAATCCTATTCCTGTTAAGCATGCCATGAATCTCATGGGCATGGAAGTAGGCCCGCTCAGAAAGCCTCTCGTGCCTATGCAGGACAATAACCTTGTACGTCTTAAGAATGCAATGAAGAACTTCGGTCTTCTTAAATAAAAAACTATGCAGCCCTGCGGAGAAACTGCGTTTTTCTGCGGGGTTGAATTGTATCATAAGGTTTTATGGAGAAAGGAATCGTCATGGTAAAGATCATAATGAACGGCTGTAATGGTCGTATGGGAAGAATTATCACAGAGCTTGTTTCAAAGGAAGAAAATGCCGAGATAGTAGCAGGTGTTGACGTATATACAGGCGTTGATAATAAGTATCCGGTATTTACTTCTATTGAAGAGTGTGATGTGAAAGCTGATGTTATCGTTGATTTTTCACTTCCGACAGGTACAGACAAAGTTCTTGATTATGCGGTAAAGACTGGTACACCTGTAGTACTTTGCACAACAGGACTTTCTGATGAGCAGATAGTTCGCGTAAAAGAGGTGTCTGAAAAGGTTGCTATACTTCGCAGCGCGAATATGTCTGTTGGAGTAAATCTTCTTCTCAAAGTGCTTCATGATGTAGCGCCTCAGCTCGCAGCAGCAGGTTTTGATATCGAGATCGTAGAGAAGCATCATAACCAGAAAAAAGATGCACCCAGTGGAACAGCCATTGCTCTTGCGGATGCAATTAATGATTCACTCAATAACGAATATGAATATGCATATGACAGGAGCAGCAGAAGCGAGAGCCGTCCTGTCAAGGAAATCGGTATTTCTGCCGTAAGAGGCGGGACGATACCCGGAGATCATGATGTGATTTTCGCAGGCCAGGATGAGGTGATCACCTTCTCACATAGAGCTTACTCCAGAGCAATCTTTGGAAAAGGCGCTATCACAGCAGCCAAGTTTCTTGCAGGAAAGAATCCCGGACTTTACAGCATGGCAGATGCTCTTGCTTAAGAGGGTTAGAGTATGCAGTTTAGACCCTGTATAGATGTACATAATGGAAAAGTGAAGCAGATCGTTGGAAGCTCTTTAAGAGACGATGGCGATACTGCTTCCGAAAACTTTGTCTCTGAAAAAGGCGCGGCATATTATGCAGAGCTGTATAAGGAGAAAAATCTAAGCGGCGGACATGTGATACTGCTTAATAGCCGTGATTCGGACTATTATGAAGCGACTAAGGCAGAAGCGGTCTCGGCGCTAAAGGCTTTTCCGGGTGGTATGCAGATCGGCGGCGGAATTACTGACGAAAATGCTGCGGAATTTCTGGATGCAGGAGCATCGCATGTGATCGTCACAAGTTTTGTTTTTAGAAATGGATCGTTTGATCGTGAAAATCTGAGCCGTCTGCAGAGAGAGGTCGGACGAGAAAAAATAGTCCTTGATCTTTCGTGCAGAAAGAAAACACCGGACGGTTCGTATTTCGTCGTAACAGATCGCTGGCAGAATTTCACTGAATTTGAAGTAAATGTATCAACTCTGAAAACGCTTTCATATGAGTGCGATGAGTTCCTGATCCACGCAGTGGATGTAGAAGGAAAAGGGGCCGGGATCGATCCGGAACTTGTTCAGATACTGTCGGGGGTCGATACTATACCTGTCACATATGCAGGAGGAGTACGAAGCCTTAAGGATGTAGATATTCTTCGTGAAAACGGACAAAACCATGTGAACTTCACAGTAGGAAGCGCACTGAAACTTTTTGGCGGTGCGTTAGAAGTCGATGATCTGA
>CAMVTN010000057.1 GCA_947170415.1 uncultured Lachnospiraceae bacterium
AATACAACAAATCCCTCGTAGAACAAAATTTGTTCACGAGGGATTTGTGCATATTATATGGCGTTATCGTGTTTTACTCAAAACTTCGGCATAAAGAACTTCTGAAGATCAGCCTCAGTAGTATCCTCTCCGATAGTGATAAGCTCTGTGCCTGTAAGACGTGCAAACATAGCGATATCATCACGGGTAAGGCATGTAGAAACAACAGAGTGATGAGCGCCGCCTGCATAGCACCATGCAGCAGTACCGATCTGGAAATTCGGCTTATGACGATACATGATCTGAGCAACAGGGAGCTTCGGCATCGGCTTCGGAACAGGAACGAGCTCAATGTCTGCGCAGATGATACGGAAGTGGTCGCCCATATCGATAAGGGTAACCTGGATACCATCGCCTGTAACACTGTCAAATACCAGACGTGCAGGATCAGCCTTGCCGCCGATTCCAAGAGGATGAACCTCGATCTTCGGCTTTGTAGCAGCGAATGAAGCCGGAACCTCGAGCATGTGGCTTGCAAGCTCAAGCTCCTGACCTGCTGTGAGGTCATATGTGTAGTCCTCGATAAAGCCTGTAGCACCGTCACGACCCTCAGCCATCTTCATAAGGATAGCAGAGAAAGCAGAAATCTTGTAATCTCCCTCAGGACCGAAACCAACACCCTTAGCCATGATATTCTGAGCTGCGATACCCGGAAGCTGGCTCATGTTGTGGAGATCCTGGAAAGTATCTGTAAATGCGTGGCACTTATTTGCAGCAAGGAACTTCTCGAAAGCAACCTCGTATCTTGCCTGCTCACGAACAGCCTCTACGTTGTCAGTAGCCATTGTGTACTTGCTTTCGTACTCAGCAACCTTTGCATCAACTTCAGCATCAGTAGCTGTCTTGGCAAGCTCAGCGATCTCGCCGATTCCCCAATACTTGATCTCCCAGCCGTACTTGATCTCACAGCTTAAACGGTTACCGTCTGTAACTGCAACATCACGCATGTTATTACCGAATGTAGCAACGCGCATGTTGTGAGAGTAGTCAATAGCCTTTGCAACCTGAGCGAACTGACGGATCTTTGCGAGAACATCCTCATGCTCATAGTAACCTGCAACAACTTCGTGTGCTTTGTTCAGTCTTGCAAGAATGTAACCATATTCACGGTCGCCGTGAGCAGCCTGATTAAGGTTCATGAAGTCCATATCGATCTCATCATACGGAAGCTTTTCATTAGCCTGTGTATGAAGGTGAAGAAGCGGCTTCTGAAGGATCTGAAGACCCTTGATCCACATCTTTGCAGGTGAGAAAGTGTGCATCCATGTAACTACACCTACGCAGTCGTCATCGTTCATGACTTTGCGCATATCCTGTACACAGATCTCAGATGTCTCAACTGTGGGAAGGAGCTCAAAAGTAACAGTGTCACCGAGCTTCTTATTAAAGAAATCAACCATTTTCTGGCTGTCTGCTGCAACCTGACGGAGGCATTCCTCTCCGTAAAGATCCTGGCTGCCTACTACAAAATAAAGTTTGCTCATGATTCTCCTCTTTTCTTAAATTGCTAATATTTATTTAACGCTGCTATGATCGCAGCGCAGAACAGGCTTAAGCACCTGCTCCGGTCAAAGTTGGTTATCGGATATCCCGGATAGAGTTGCCGTTACTTATCGAAACCGGGAAACGATAAGAAGAATTGTCTCTGCTGCTTTGAGGATTTTCTATCATCCGAAGCAGATTTCTGGCAGCTCTTCGGCCTAATTCATATTTGGGATGAACTGCACTTGTCAGATGCAGGTCGTTATTGTCGTTATCGGTAAATGCGGCGCTGTCGAATGAAACGATAGACAGATCGTCCGGAATGTGCATATCCCGTGTCTCTGCAAATTCGATAAATGTCTCGGCAATCTCGTCATTGTAAGTCATGAGAGCTGTGCACTCACTTATCTGTTTTAAGAAGTGCGAGAGGCTCTTTTTACTGAACTGAAAGTCCAGATCCTTTGTCGAATACCACTTTATACATTCATCATTTATGGGCAGATTGTGGTCGGACATACATTCCATAAAACCGCGATAACGCTCGATGCCCTGCAGATCGTCATACTTAAATATTCCGCCGATCCTTTCGTGACCGTTTTCTATGAGCTGCTCAGTGAGCTCGTAACTGCATCTTGCATCTGCCATTTCCACGCTGCTGCATTCCAGATTGCTGTAGTGGTTATGAATAAATATTATAGGAATGCCTCTGTTAAGAAGTTCCTTATAATATCTGATATTAGGGTTCGGGAAGGTTGAGCGGGTACCTTCAACGATCAGTCCGCACACGTTTGAATTAAGGAAACGTTCGAGATAAACGGCTTCGTCGTTTAGATTATTACGTGTGACGGTAACATCGATCTCAATCCCGCGGTCGTGCATGACGGATTCGATACCTTCATAGACCTGAGGGAACATGTAGTCAGCAAAGTAGCTCATGATAAGTCCTATGTGCTGACGTCCGCTTTTGCTTATGCCGGTTTCATAGGAAACAAAAGTACCACTTCCTCTGACACGGCTTATAAGTCCTTCGTGTTCAAGTACATCAAGTGCCGTACGAACAGTCTGACGGGAATAACCAAATTTCTTTTGAAGCATGTGTTCACTGGGGAGCTTGTCGCCATTTTTCATGACACCGCTCAAGATAAGAGTTCGTGCCCAGTTATACAGCTTTACGTACTTCAGACTTTCGTTCATTAAAGTTTTTTCGTTTGACATAGTTTTATTTCCTGTTTTGTGTAGCTCAGAAGCTGTGATGGAAAATACAACTCTGATATTAATAATGTATCTTTTTTGATTCAATTATACAAGTTGCGAAAACGATAAAAAGCATAAAGTTGTATTGAATATGATTAATTATAACAGCTTGTAATATAAAACTAAATACATAACTGGGAAATATGTTGAATGTGTAAAATAAATATAGAGAATGATTGTGCAATACTTATATTGGTCTAATGAAGAAATGAAAAATGCAACGGGCAATAAGAAAAGAAAGGGTACAAGTTATAAGTTGTATTTTAGAAAAAGGTGATTGGAAGTATGTTATTTAGATCATCGAAATACTGCTATAAATATGATGATATAAGGAATAAAAGTTTTTTTGGCTCGGTTGTGACATGCTTTGAACTGGAAGGGAGAAGAGAGAATTAAAAAACATCAGAAAAAGGCATCTGCACCATACGATATTAAAAATATCGCTGGTGCAGATGCCCCCTTCAATCTCAGTTCACAATTCTGTTTTCTTATACAATAAAACTTCTTTGAAATCTGAATCATTACCCCCGGTTAATACGAACCGTCATGATGACCCCCGACATCAATGATGTGTGTTATATTATCTAAGGCACAATCTTGTATTCTGGATTTTGGAAAATTACAGCTTGTTTACGTTTACTGCCTGCGGTCCCTTTTCGCCGTTAACAACGTCGAACTCAACCTTCTGGCCTTCATCAAGAGACTTGAAGCCTTCCATGTTAAGTCCTGAGTAGTGTACGAATACATCGTTACCCTGCTCATCAGAGATGAAACCATAACCCTTCTGGTTGTTGAACCACTTAACTGTACCTTTCATTTTGATACCTCCAAGAAAAATAAAAAATAGTTATATGTTATGACTAGCACAACATACGTGTATATTACCACATTTATGCATAGAGTTCAATGCAAAAAAATGAAACGCCCTAGGAAAAATGCCGATTATTAGGGCAGGAAGTTGATTATAATTTCATTCTGTGATATAGTGCAGTAACAAAGATGGATTACTGTGTCCTGTGCATAATTTTGCCTGGAATCCGAAAAAAATAAATAGCCATCGGGGGAGGGCTTTTTACAATATGAGGGAACCGAATAATAAGAAGAAATTAAGACGGCTCACTGTGCTGGTTATTCCTGAGGGATCCGGAAATGTCCGGGAGTTCAGAACCTCAAGGGATTTTCTGACAGCTGCTGCCGTGCTTTTTTTTGCGGCACTTATTCTTGCCATGTCATATATGATATATGTGGCGGGAGAGGTATCGGACGAAAGAAATCAGATATTGGCTTTGAGTGCCCAGCTGGAAAATGTTATCAGCGGAAATATTATTCTTCAGGCAGAAAACGAAGATCTTCAGCAGAAGCTTGCGGCAGCAAATTCACAGCTTGATACCAAAAAGTATGTGGAGCAGCAGTCAGATTCGGCTGAAGCATTGAATTACATACCATCAGGACTGCCAATCTCGGGACAGATCTCTACACCATCGGAATATTCTTCCGATAAAGAAAATGTATCTTTTAGTGTAGGCGACGGAACAAAGATTGTTGCATCAGGTAACGGCACGGTCACTATCGTACGGGCTGATTCTGACTATGGATATCTGGTAGCTGTAGATCATGGAAATGATTATATTTCTTACTACGGATACCCGACAGAACCGCTTGTTTCCAAGGGAACATCGGTGCTTAGAGGCACGACGCTTTTTTCATGCACCGCAGGCAGTCCTACATTTGTATATAAGGTAACGTATCAGGATAAATCCATCGATCCGTCTACCATCATGAAAATTGACGGATGACGAGGAACATTTTTTTGAACCTATAAATTTATGGAGGCAAAAATGGAACAGAAAAATACATGGCTGAGCTATACAGCTGCTGAGAAGAAGGAACTTGAAAAGATCGCCAAGGGTTATCGTGAATTTCTTGATCTTGGCAAAACAGAAAGAGAATGTACTGACTATGCGGTAGAAGCTGCAGAAAAGGCAGGCTATCGTGACTTAAAGCAGGTTATTAAGAAGGGCGATAAGCTCAAGGCAGGAGACAAGGTATATGCAGAGTGCATGGGAAAGACTATCGCACTTTTCAATATCGGTGAGGACAATATTGAGGATGGTCTGAACATCCTTGGTGCTCATATCGATTCTCCGAGACTCGATGTAAAGCAGAACCCGCTTTATGAAGATTCTGAGCTTGCTTACCTTGACACACACTACTATGGCGGCATAAAGAAGTATCAGTGGGTTACTATTCCTCTTGCGATCCATGGTGTAATAGTTAAGACAGATGGAACAACTGCCGAAGTATGTATTGGAGAGGATGAGGACGATCCGGTATTCTGCGTTACGGATCTTCTGATCCATCTTGCATCTGAGCAGCTTGATAAAAAGGGTGCAAAGGTTGTAGAAGGCGAAAATCTCGATCTGCTTATAGGAAGCGAACCGTTAAAGGGTAAGGAAAAAGAAGCTGTTAAAGAAGGTGTGCTGAAGCTCCTTAAGGATAAGTATGACATTGAAGAACGTGATTTTGAGTCAGCTGAGCTCGAGATCGTTCCGGCAGGAAAAGCAAGAGAAGCAGGTTTTGACCGTTCAATGATCATGGCATATGGTCAGGATGACAGAGTTTGTGCATACACATCACTCAAGGCATTTCTGGATGTTGAGAGTGTTAAGCGCACATCAGTATGTCTTCTTGTTGATAAGGAAGAGATCGGAAGCGTTGGCGCAACAGGTATGCAGTCCAGATTCTTTGAAAACGCTCTGGCTGAGCTCATTGTCTGCATGGGCAACACAAATCCGCTTGCTCTTCGCAGAACTCTTGCAAATTCCAGAATGCTCTCAAGTGATGTAAGTGCTGCATTTGATCCGCTCTATGCTTCACAGTTTGATAAGAAAAACGCTGCATTCTTTGGAAAAGGAATCGTATTCAACAAATATACCGGAGCAAGAGGAAAGTCCGGATCAAATGATACAAATGCAGAGTACTTCGCATTTGTTCGTTCTGTAATGGAAAAGGATGATATAGCATATCAGACAGCCGAGCTTGGAAAGGTAGATGCAGGCGGCGGCGGAACGATCGCTTATATCATGTCTCTCTACGGCATGGATGTTGTTGACTGCGGAATGGCTGTACTTTCCATGCATGCACCGTGGGAAGTTACAAGTAAGTCAGACGTTTATGAAGGATATAAGGCATACAAGGCATTTATCAAGGCGTAAAATCGTAAAAAACGTTAAGAAATAAGTGCAAAAAAGGTATTTCGGCTTCTTTACTGTGACACTTTAATGTAGTATAGTAATGAAAAGGGCGGATAACCGCTCGAAGTACGTTACGGAACATTAAACAGTCGGGGTTGGCTTTTAACCAGGGGTACGAAATGGAGGAATGGTATATTGAACAAAAAACTTCATACAGAAGCAGTTGATACGCTGTTTGATGCGATTTTAAGTTTGAAAGATAGAGATGAGTGTTACACATTTTTTGAGGATCTGGCAACGATCAATGAGATCCTTTCGCTTTCTCAGCGTTTTGAGGTAGCAGGAATGCTTCGCGAGAAAAAAACCTATCTTGAGATCGCACAGAAGACAGGAGCTTCTACAGCGACGATCAGCCGTGTAAATCGTTCTCTTAACTATGGAAACGATGGTTATGAAATGGTTTTCGGAAGAATCGGAAAGTAAAAAATGATAAGAAAATCGCCCGTTATTCAAGTTTGAATGACGGGCGATCTCTTTATGTGAATATTTTTAATCACGATCTTTTTTTCTCTTTTTTCTCGGAACAGGTTCCGGCATCAGATCTATGATCTTTTCTATCATGAGGCGCTTAACATATGCATCAAAGCTCAGAGCGCAGATAAGAGTAAAGTACTGTAAAAACTGCTGGTTTTCTTCATCTCCACCGTCTTCTTCGGCAAGACGTGCGGCATCTTCGGAAGCCTTAAACTTGCTTGTAACAAAATCTTTGATCTCATCAGTTTCAGAGGTTATGAATTTAGCGATCTCGCTATAGATATCTTCAAGTTTTATGCCGCTTTCCTTATCGAAGTAATCTTCGGCGAGAGGTGACATGAGCTTTTTTATATCATTTATAGTGAGGATATTTTTGAAGTAATAAATGAATATCAGCATAAGCACATGCCGTCTGCTGTATTTCTTTCTTACAGGAGGCGGAAGAAGATCGTTCTTTGCGTAATTGTTTATCATTGTTTTTGTGAGGATCTTGTCTTCCGGATATCTCTTGCTGTGTGACAGGCGAGCTTCCATGAGAGTTGTCACCTGATCCATGTAGAGATCTATATTTGGGATATCTTCAAGGTCGATATAATCAACCCGGTCAAGACTGGATAGAATACTTTCAAGCAGATTTTCAGAGTCGAGTGTCATTTTTCACCATTTTTATAAAAACTTTATTTGGGATAATTCCCGGTTGCAGTAATTGATCATTTGCAATAGATTATACGGTTTTTAAAACCACTTGTCCATACCGCCAGCATTTTATACCTGTGTACAGTAGTATGTTTGTTCTGTTATAATGACAGGTACAAATGTTGTAGAGGAGCTAATTTTAATGGCCATAGATCTTGAGAAAGAATTAAATAAAGAACAGGCAGAGGCGGTACGCCAGACTGACGGTCCGGTTTTGATACTTGCCGGGGCCGGATCGGGTAAGACGAGGACTATCGTATATCGCATGGCTTATCTTTTAGATGAGATGCAGGTAAGACCATGGAATATCCTTGCACTGACTTTTACAAATAAAGCAGCAAAGGAAATGCGTGACAGGATAAAAGAGATGGTTCCCGAGGATGCCCGTGACATGTGGGTATCGACATTTCATTCCACCTGCTTAAAGATACTTTTTGCTCACGCAGAGAAGCTCGGATATCCAAAGAATTTTGAGATTGCCGATGCGTCAGATCAAAAGACTTTGATGCGCGATGTGTATAAAAAGCTTTCGGTGGATCCTAAGTATTTCCCGGAGAAAAAGGTTTCCAGGATCATATCTTCCGCAAAGGATGAACTGATGGGACCTAATGAATTTGCCGAAGCGCATAAGGGAGATATGTCACTATTAAAGATCATGGAGATATATCACGCTTATCAGGATGCTCTTCGCGCAAATGGCTCGATGGACTTTGATGATCTGATCATGAATACGGTTCGTCTCTTTAAGAATTTTCCGGAAGTTCTCGATCATTATCAGGAAAAATTTAAGTACATCATGGTGGACGAGTATCAGGATACAAATACAGCGCAGTTTGAGCTGGTCCGTCTCCTTGCGTCAAAGTACAGAAATCTCTGCGTTGTAGGTGATGATGATCAGTCAATCTACAGATTCCGTGGAGCAAATATCTATAACATTCTTGATTTTGAAAAGAACTTCCCGGATGCAAAGGTAGTAAAGCTTGAGCAGAATTACCGATCTACAGGAAATATACTGGCAGCGGCAAATGAGGTTATCTCAAATAACAGAGAGAGAAAACAGAAAGTTCTCCGTACCAATGAAGAGCCTGGAAGCCTGATCCGTTTCCGTCAGCTCGATACGGCAGGTGGAGAAGCTGTTTTCATTGCTGAGGACATAAGAAAGAAAGTCGAAAAGGGAGAATGTACTTATGGAGACTGCGCGGTGCTTATCCGTACAAATGTCCAGAGTAAGGAACTTGAGGATGCTTTCCGTGTTCGCCGTATAGACTATGATGTGGTAAAGGGACTTCGTTTCTGGGATACAAAGGTCATAAAGGATCTGACCAGTTACCTGCTGACTGTAGCAGGCGGTGCGAATGATATGAGAACTCTTCGTATCATCAACCTCCCTAAGCGCGGCATCGGCGCAGCCAGCGTAGAAAAGGCTCGTGTTTATGCAGAAGAAAATGGTCTTTCATTTTTGGACGCATGTGCAAAGGCAGACAGTATTCCCGGTGTATCCGCAAAGGCAAAGACGGGACTCCTTTCATTCCATCAGATGATCCTCGATATACGTGAGGACATGAAGGATGCGAAGTTTTCTGAGATCCTTGACAGGATAATAAAGGATACTGGCTACAACGAATATCTCATGGGTGAGGCAGATACGACCGATAAATATTTAGAATTTATTGACTATATCAATAAACTTAAGGAGTCACTGGATTCCTATGAAGAGGATACGGATGAGCCTGATCTCATAGATTTTATGCGTCAGAATGGACTTGAGGGAAATAATCTAGACAAGACCGGAGATGGGGAGACAAAAGACCGTGTACTTGTAATGACAATGCATAATGCAAAGGGTCTTGAGTTTCCGAATGTGTATATCGCGGGTATGGAGGAAGGACTTTTCCCCGGTTACGGTGCGATCAGCAGTGAGGATCATATGGCAATGGAAGAAGAGCGAAGACTTTGCTATGTGGCGATCACAAGAGCCAGAAAGAATCTGACCATAAGCTGTGCCCGTCAGAGAATGACAAATGGTGAGACCAGATATGCAGCTGCGTCACGCTTTATGAAAGAGATTCCGACAGAACTCCTGGATATGAACATCCATCCGAAAAAGACGGAACGCACAGAGCATATGGAGCCGACTTCCAGACAGATCGCAAAAGCTGCTTTTAACGAAAAGCCGCAGGCTTTTTCAAAGGGATTTCAGAAGATAAAGCTCGGAAAAGACATAGGTGGAACGAAACCTGACTACAATGAAGGTGACCGTGTGAGACACTTTAAGTTTGGTGAAGGTACTGTACAGGAAATTGTACAGGGCGCCAGAGACTACGAAGTAACGGTGAATTTCGATAAAGTGGGGGTTCGCAAGATGTTCGCCGGGTTTGCAAAGCTGAAGAAAGTATGATAGTTTAAATACAAATAGAAAAGGGGATGCCTGACATGGATTTTTTTGATTTACAAGGTTTAGAAAGCGCGTTAAGCAACATTAGACAGAACCTGAATCATGTTCGCAGCGGAATCGATCTGCTGCAGGAAAACAAATGGAGGGACAAAGAAATGAGAGACAGAAACGACAGAGATCCGATCCTTACACTGCTGGCTATCATCGGAGCAGTTGCTGCAGTTGCAGCTATTGCGTTTGCAGTGTATAAGTATTTTACTCCGGATTATCTGGAAGATTATGATGATGACTATGATGACAGATTTGACGATGATTTCTTTGATGACGAGGAAGATGAGATTCCGATCCAGGCAACAGAGAAGAAGGCAGACTGAGATCTGACATAAAATGTGGTACTGCAACCCCGGCAGAAAACTGCCGGGGTCTTTTGTGCCTAGATATGTTGAATAGCAAGGTAAGAGAAATAATGAAGAAAAACGAAATCTACGAAGGTATTGTCACAGAACTTAAATTTCCGAATAAGGGTATAGTACAGACAGAGGAAGGAAACGTGACTGTTAAGGGTGTACTCCCGGGGCAGAAAGTTTCTTTTAAGCTGACGAAAAAGAAGCATGAGAGAATGGAAGGCCGTTTAGAGGAAGTTCTGACTCATGCATCGAATGAAGTAGAACCCCAATGCCCGCATTTCGGCATTTGCGGAGGCTGTACTTATCAGAATCTTTCTGCTGAGTCACAGGCTGAGATGAAGGCAGGACAGGTTAGAAAACTCCTTACAAATGCTCTGCAGAATTTTGGTGATGCGGCTTTCTACGGCAGCGGTGTTTCCATGCCGGTGATCACTGAGGATACAGTGCCGGGTTCTGTTAATGTACCGACTGATATCCTGAAAAACGGTGACTGGTTTGAGAGTGTTACAGAATCTCCAAAGACTGAAGGCTACAGAAATAAGATGGAGTACTCCTTTGGTAATGCGGTGATCGACGGTCCGCTTGAGCTTGGTATGCACCGTGCAGGTCGTTTTAATGATGTAGTGACGGTTGATCAGTGCCGTATCGTTGATGAGGACTACAGAAAGATCCTTTCTGCAACACATGAGTTCTTTAAGAGCAGAGAGATTCCGTTTTGGAGAAAGCGTACAGAGGAAGGGTATCTCCGTCATTTCCTCGTGAGAAAGGCTCATAAGACAGGTGAGATACTGATACTTCTTGAGACAACTTCTCAGATGACTCCTGACCTCAATGAATTTAAGGATTGTCTCCTTTCACTGGATCTTGAGGGTGAGATAGTAGGTCTTCTCCATCTCACAAATGATCTCTCAGGTGATGCGGTTAAGGGGGATGATATCGAGATCATCTATGGCAGAGATTATTTCTTTGAGGAGATCCTGGGACTTAGATTTAAGATCACACCTTTTTCTTTCTTCCAGACAAATTCCTACGGTGCGGAAGTGCTTTATGAGAAAGCTCGTGAGTATGCGATCGAGGGAATGAAGCTCATGCACAAGGGCGATGATGCCGTGAGAAAACCGGTTATCTTTGATCTGTACAGCGGTACCGGCACTATCGGTCAGATAATGGCACCTGTAGCAGAGAAAGTCATCGGTATCGAGATAGTTGGAGAGGCTGTAGAGGCAGCAAAGGAAAATGCGGAACTTAATGGTCTTTCGAATACTGAGTTTATCGCCGGAGATGTGCTGAAGATGCTGGAAACAGTGGATGAAAAGCCTGATTTTATCATGCTCGATCCGCCGAGAGAGGGATGCACACCGAAAGCTCTTACAAAGATCCTTGACTATGGTGTAAAGAGCATTGTTTACATTTCCTGCAAGCCAACAAGTCTGGCACGTGATATCGATGCGATCATCAAGTCGGGCTACAGACTCGTAAAAGCAGGATGCGTTGACATGTTCCCTTTTACGTCGAGTATAGAAACATGTGCGCTCTTTGTGAAGACGAACGAAAGTGAAGTCTGAACATTAGAGCCACAGCCGTTACGTGAACGAGCTGTAAGCGAGTAAACAGTAACACACAGCCTGAGGCTGCGTTTGTGCTTCGGTTATAGTTACATAACGGAATTTTACATAGATTTTACATAACTATGTCCATACATTTTACTTTCTGATTTTATCCTAATAGATGTGAAGGATAAAATTTGAAAGGAATTTGTATGGACATTTTTGGTGTATTAAATATGATTGGAGGCTTATCACTTTTTCTGTATGGAATGAGTGTTATGGGAAATGGACTTTCCAAGATGGCTGGAGGAAAGTTAGAAAAAATTCTGGAAAAACTAACTACGAAACGGATCCTTGCAGTTTTATTAGGTGCCGGTGTCACAGCTGTGATACAGTCATCATCAGCAACTACGGTTATGGTAGTAGGATTTGTTAATTCCGGAATAATGAAACTGTCTCAGGCAGTTGGAATAATCATGGGCGCGAATATAGGTACTACGATCACATCATGGATGCTATCCCTAACCGGAATTGAAGGCAGTACTATCTGGCTAAAGCTCTTAAAGCCATCTTCTTTTTCACCGGTACTTGCTGCCATTGGCATTATTTTTATAATGACAAGTAGGGAAGAGTCAAAAAAGAAGGATGCAGGCGGGATATTGCTTGGTTTTGCAATTCTGATGTTTGGTATGGAAACGATGAGTGGGGCTGTATCAGGTCTTGCGGACAATCCGTCATTTACAAAAATAATGACTGCTTTCAGCAATCCGATGATCGGTATGGCAGTGGGAGCTATTCTCACAGCAATCATACAGAGCTCCTCTGCTTCTGTAGGTATACTGCAGGCACTATGCGCGACCGGAGCAGTTCAGTATTCTGTTGCATTACCGATCATAATGGGACAGAACATCGGAACATGTGTGACAAGTATTATTTCATCAATTGGTGCCAATAAGAATGCCAGAAGAGCAGCTATGATACATTTGTATTTTAATCTCATCGGCACTACATTGTTTATGATCGTGTTTTATACAATAAACATATTTGTGGACTTTGCATTTCTTGGAGAATCAGCTAATGTAGCCGGAATAGCAATTATTCACAGCCTCTTCAACATAGGTGCGGCGATTGTCTTGTTTCCATTTTCTGACTTACTTGTCAGATTATCAGAGATTACAATATCAGACAGAAAAGAAAAGGAAGGATCAGAAGAAATACAGGTTTCTATCGATGAGAGATTTCTGGAGCGTCCGGCGTTCGCTATGGAATTATGCAGAAAAAAAGCGCGGGAGATGGCAGAACTTGCGCAAGAATCAATAGAATTGGCTATGAAGACTCTTTTAGATTACAGTTCCGATAATGTTGATGAAGTTATCAGACTTGAATCAGTAGTTGATAAATATGAAGATGTGCTGGGGGCATATCTTGTGAAACTGTCCAGTAAAAATATATCCGTAGAAGATAGCCAAAGTATGTCGGTTATTCTGCACAGTATCAGTGATTTTGAGAGAATATCGGATCATGCGCTGGATATAGTTAAATCAGCAAAAGAAATCAACGAAAAGGAATTATCTTTTTCAAAACCTGCAAGACGTGAGATAGAGGCAATCTGCAATGCGGTGAGAGATATTTGTATTCTTACGATATCCGGTTTTTGTGATGATGATAGTGAGAAGGCATCACATGTAGAACCTCTAGAAGAAGTGATAGATACGCTGACTAAAAGGATAAAAGAGAACCATATCAAAAGACTGAAAAAGGGTAAGTGTTCAATTAAGATGGGCTTTATCCTTGAAGACATTTTAACAGGTTTGGAAAGAGTGTCGGATCATTGTTCAAATATCGCTTTAGAGCTTATTACCATACATGATAATGATTATAATACTCATGAATATTTCAAAAACTTTTCCGTCGAAGAGCAGGCTGTTTTCTATTCGGAATATGAAGATCTGCTAAAAAAATATCCGTTAACCAAGAAAGAGATCAGACAGTTGATGATTTCTGGGCAGGAGTAAAAAATGGCGCTTATTTATATAATAGAAGATGATGACAGCATTAGGGAAATAGAAGAATTTGCCCTCATGAATGCAGGACACAAAGTGTTGGGCTTTAATTGCGCAAAGGATTTTTACAAAAAAACAGAAGAAGTAATACCCGATCTTTGCCTGGTCGATATCATGCTTCCCGATGAAAGCGGGAATGAGATCGTAAGGAAAATCCGTAGAAATCCTGACACTAAGAAATTACCGGTCATAATGGTAACTGCCAAGACATCCGAGCTTGATCTGGTTAAGGGCATTGAAGATGGAGCAGACGATTATATCAAGAAACCATTTTCCGTTATGGAACTCATTTCAAGAGTAAAGGCATTACTTAGGAGAACTCTATCTGAAGAGGTAAAAGAATTACGCCTGGATGAGCTCGTTATTAATAACGAGAAACGTGAGGTATCGATAGACAGAAAGACAGTGGGATTAACATATAAGGAATATGAGCTATTGTCGTTATTTGTAGCAAATAGAGGAATCGTCCTGACGAGAGAAATGATAATGGATGTGGTCTGGGGTACTGATTATGAAGGAGAGACAAGAACGATCGACATGCATGTGAAGACCCTTCGCCAAAAGCTTGGGGCTTATGGAACGAGGATAAAAACGATCAGAAATGTAGGGTATGTGATTGAATGAAAAACAAAATAAATACAAGGCTGGTTGGAATTGCTGTTCTGGCGGTTATTGCCACTGTTGTCGGGATTACAATTATATATTATGGGTTGTTTCAGAGACGGATCCGGGCAGATCTGTCTGTTAATGCCAAGCTTTTAAGAGATACTCATTATTTTGAGTCTGTAAATATTGATATAAATGAGATCGATCTGTCTACGGATATCGAAGAACTTCGTGTTACATGGATCGCAGAGGATGGAACGGTGCTATATGATAACGATGCATCGACGGGATCGCTCAAGAATCATAATGACAGGCCGGAAATACAAGAAGCTTTTGCTGACGGAGTAGGCGAGGCTGTCAGAAGATCAGATACCATGAACAAAAATACATTCTATTATGCTGTTCTCCTGGATAATGGAACTGTGCTCAGAGTAGCAACGAATGCTCAAAGCCTTTGGGCTGTATTTGTATCAGCAGCTCCTATTATTACTTTTATCATCCTGATGATCATTTCTATGTGTGTAGTGATCTCACATCTACTTACGAAGCAGTTATTGAAACCAATTGAAGTAATGGCTTCAAATCTTGAAAATTCCGACTATGAATCTCCATATAAGGAATTGGATCCTATTTCTGAAATGCTAAGATCTCAGCACACGGATGTGCTTGCTGCAGCAAAAGCAAGGCAGGATTTCACAGCAAATGTCTCTCATGAGTTAAAGACTCCGCTTACAGCGATTTCTGGTTATGCAGAACTATTAGAAGGTGGTATGGTCGGAGAGGAGAAAAAGAATCATTTCTATCAGGAAATTCGAAAAAATGCAGACAGACTGCTTGCACTAATTAACGATATCATAAAACTCTCAGAACTTGACAGAGTAGATCATGGGATAGCATTCGAGAAAATCGATCTGTACGAAGTGGCTCATGAATGTGTCAATGAGCTGACAGTGAATGCAAAGCTGAAAGATATCAGTATAGCCATTGAGGGTAAAGAAAGTGCTATACATGGAAATAGAGAATTGATAAAGGAACTTATTGAGAATCTGGTTCAAAATGCTATTAGATATAATAATCCGGGTGGAAAAGT
>CAMVTN010000058.1 GCA_947170415.1 uncultured Lachnospiraceae bacterium
TTTGACTCTGTGACTGGAGTTCAGACGTGTGCTCTTCCGATCTAATCTGCCACATCTTCGTCATCCCAATCGGGATTATTTTCGATGGCTTCACGGACACATTGCAGGAACTCGGGCGTGATGTTCATAAATTTCACCATCATTTCATCAGACAGTAAATCGTTATTATTTCGGATCAGTTCTACAACTTTACTGTACTTACCAATCACTCGCTCGTCTATAGCAAATAAGTTTAAGTTCATATATTCATTCCTCCTCTCTTGATTATCTTTAACCTTTTTCACTGCGTCATCAAGCATTTTAGCGTAATCGGAGTCCGGTGTATTTCCGTCCATGTAGGATAGCATGCCCTTGATCTCATCGCTTACTTCGTGACCTTCTTTATCTTTTGTACCCTTGGTATTCAAGATGATCCGTTTAGCGTGGTCTTTCATCTTTACGCTGCTGTCCCAAGTACATATCGTTTCAAAGGGATACATATACCAACCCTTGTCGAAAGGATCGTAGGTGGTTATAAAGATGATAAAACTATCCTTGAGAACGCCAAAATCATCACCCTTATTAACGATATCGACATCTATTGAACTTTGATAATACCTAAAACGTTTACCAAGAGATCTTCTTCGGGATGCCTGCATTTCTACATCATATATAGTGTTTTCGTCATCCTCTACATACACATCCATTCGGATTCCTCTGGAGTCATAACCAGTCTCAACGGCTTTCTCCGGTGTGAGGACCTCTATCTTACGAATTTTCTTTCCGATGATCATTTCCAGTAACGGTCGGACATGCTTGGGCTCAGTCATCACCGTCTGAAACATATAGTTATCGGTGATGGTAAGTTCATCAAAAGGTTTCTTTGTTCTCTTTTTGGTGCTGGACATTAGTTTCTTTGCCTTTCTTAATACTATCATTTAGTGACGATTGGCTCAATAACTGTGCACAGAGGTGAATAAGAAGAATTGGCGCTTTATAGTAATTTGTTGATGGCAAAAATAATTGCAGTCTTGCAAAATTTTGGACATTAATATGTAGCCGTTTCTTTTTTATAAAGAGTATTCATATTTGAATTTATAAAGGGAATTTGTGAGCGAAATGCTCATGACACCTCTTATGTAAGAAATTGAGGCTGTTAGAATATAACATCTGTTGAACGAACTGTAAAGTGTTAATAAACTTAGCAAAAAAGCTTTCATGAAAACAACTTTTTCCGGTTGACCTTTTTGAGTTCAAAGGGTAAAATTCTTGTTAAATGCGTCGAGCAGGAATAGTAGGTGTTTTGAGGCCTTTAGAGAGGAGCCGGTTGGTGCGAGGCTTTGGTTTTCAGATACTGAACCCGCCTGGGAGCAGCAGGAGGTAAAAACGGTCGTTCATTAACTGATCGGAAACTTCTGACGGCAGTCACCGTGATCATGGACAAGTGAGGATACCTCACGCAGAGAGCAGGTCGGAGACCTGAATTTAGGTGGTAACGCGGATTTTTATTCGTCCTAAGTGTACAAAAAGTATGCTTAGGACTTTTTTACTTATAGAGAAAGATCCGGGCAGCTGATATAAGTTTTTTAAGGAAGGTGTATGTATGAAACTCAGTAAATTAGTAGGTGTTAGATTTAAGGAAAAGCCGGCTGACTGCGTGATCGACAGCCATACTTTCAGCCTTAGAGGCGGCTATGTAAAGCGTGTATCAAACGGTATTTTCTCTTTATATAACCCGATGAAACGCGTTACTCAGAATATCGAAAAGATTCTTCGCGAAGAGATGGATGGAGTTGACTGCCAGGAAGTAATGTTCCCTGTAGTACTGCCGGGTTCTCTCTGGGAAGAGTCCGGAAGATATCAGAGCGTTGGAGAGGAACTTCTTCGTTTCAAGGATCGTAATGATACACCGATGGTTCTTGGTATGACTCACGAGGAAGCAGCAGTTCATCTTGCAAGAGATTACGGAAAGACATATGCAAACTATCCGTTCTCTATCTTCCAGATCCAGACAAAGTATCGTGATGAGGCAAGACCGAGAGCAGGACTTATCCGTGTTCGTGAGTTCACTATGAAAGATGCTTATTCTTTCCATACTTCTCAGGAAGATCTGGAGCAGTATTACGACAGAATGGCAAACGCTTATGACCGTATTTTTGAGCGTGCAGGCCTGCCGGACGTTATTTCCGTAAAGTCTGATTCCGGTATGATCGGCGGAAGTGTTTCTCACGAGTACATGCTTCTTGCAGATGCAGGTGAGGATTCCATTGTTCTTTGTGATGAGTGTGGATACAGCGCAAATATGGAAGCAGCTGACACAACTGTAGATAACAGTGGATGCAGTGCAGCAGCTGAGCTTCAGAAGGTTCATACACCGGGCTGCAAGACTATCGAGGACGTATGCAAGTTCCTTAAGTCAAGAGTAGAAGAGTCCTGCAAAGCAGTTATCTATCAGGTAAATGCAACAGATGAGTACATCGTTGTATTCCTCCGTGGTGATTACGAAGTAAACGAGACAAAGCTCACAAACTATCTCCATGAGGCAGTTCATCCGGGTGAAGTTACTCTTGATTCCGGTCTGGTGGCAGGTTTCTGCGGACCTTATGATCAGAAGGCAAAGTGCCGTATTATTTATGATAAGTCTCTTGAGGGCATCGAGAACCTTTGCTGCGGAGCTAATGAGGTTGACTACCACTACACAGGTCTCAATATCAAGCGTGATATAGGCGATGTAGAGTACGTTGATGTGAGCAAGATCCAGGACGGCGGCATCTGCCCTTGCTGCGGAAAGAAGACTATCCGTATCAGCCGTGGTATCGAGGCAGGTAACATCTTCCAGCTCGGTACAAAGTACACAGAGAGCATGGGCATGACTTACATTGATGAAGAGGGCAACACAAAGACTCCTATCATGGGATGCTACGGTATCGGTGTTGGTCGTCTCGCTGCATGTATCATGGAAGCATATCATGATGAAAAGGGACCTATCTGGCCTATCACAGTTGCTCCATGGCAGGTTCATGTATGCTGCATGAGACAGGATAATGCAGAGTGCAAGGCTGCTGCAGATGAGATCTATGCTGAGCTTCAGAAGCTTGGAATCGATGTGATCTACGATGACAGGGACGTAAGAGCCGGTGTAATGTTCGCTGATGCAGACCTTCTCGGTGTTCCGGTAAGAGTTACAGTTGGACCGAAGGCTCTTGCAGAGGGACAGATCGAGCTTTCTACAAGAGATAAGAGCGTACAGCTCAAGGTTAATAAAGAGGATATCATCACAGAGACAAAGAAGCTTGTGGATGACCTCTATGCTCAGATCAATTCTAAAGTTAAGGACAGAATCTGATAATAGAAACTACGGTCGGTATTGTTTGTTACAGTACCGACTGTAAATATGTATAAGACAGGAATTGAATAGTTATGCTGGATTTTTTAAAAGCACTTTTATTTGGTATCGTGGAGGGTATCACTGAGTGGCTTCCGGTTAGTTCCACAGGACACATGATCCTCTTAAATGAATTCGTTAAGATGAATGTTTCTACAGAATTTTGGAACATGTTCCTCGTTGTGATACAGCTCGGTGCGATACTTGCGGTAGTAGTTCTTTATTGGAATCAGATATTCCCTTTTGATCTATCAAAGAAAGCGATTGCTGAAAAAAGGATAAACCGACCGGATATCTGGATGCTGTGGGTTAAGATCATCATAGCCTGTCTTCCGGCTGTAGTCGTGGGATTACCGCTTGATGACTGGATCGATGAGCATCTCTATAATGGATTTGTAGTAGCTGTGATGCTTATCCTTTTTGGTGTTCTTTTCATTATTGTAGAGACACGTAACAAAGGTAGAAGACGTAAGATAAATAATCTTGATGAGATCACATTTAAGACTGCACTGATAATCGGTGCATGGCAGGTGATAGCAGCACTGCTCCCAGGTACATCGAGAAGTGGTGCGACAATCATCGGAGCATTGCTTCTTGGAGTATCAAGGACAGTTGCAGCTAAGTTCACATTCTTCCTTGCAATCCCGGTTATGTTTGGCGCAAGTCTTTTGAAGATAGTGAAGTTTGGATTTGCTTTCACAGGCACTGAGGCAGCGATCCTGCTTATCGGAATGGTATCTGCATTTGCAGTGTCTATTTTCGTTATCAGATGCCTTATGAGCTACATCAGAAAGCATGACTTTAAGCCGTTTGGATGGTACAGAATCGTACTTGGAATAATTGTTCTGGGATATTTTGCGATAGCTAAATAAATGAAAAGCGCTGTGAAACTGTCATTTGTTTCACAGCGCTTTTCATTTTTATGTTACTGATCTATATTACTGAGCCGGATTCTCTGCTATTGAACTCAGCAGATATTTAATAAAAGCCGTGGATATTTCTTTATGTGGTGTATTGGCAGCTACAGCCAGGTAAATTTCATCAGTGCCGGTTTCTTTAAAGTATTTTGATGCTGGCAGTATTATGTGATCGGTCTTTTCATCGGTGAAAAGTGCGTCATCACTTACATATTCTTTCATATCTGCAAGATACCCCTCTGATGAAAAAAGTTCATAGGAGTTTTTGTCCATCAGTATGACGTCGATCTGCTCGGCAGTGATCATCGTCATGAGCTTCATATGCGAAGCATAGGTGTATTCAGCGCCGGTATTATCCTCTTTTGTGACAGCGATACTGTAAATCTCTGCCTTGTTTTTATTGGTATCAATATTTTGAGATTTCAAAAAAGAATCGGTGATAAGTGTTTCGGTTTCAGTATCAAGATAAAGATTCGAAACGGTTATATTTATCGCAGGATCTTTATGGGTAATGATGCCATGCAGGATATAAATAATAATCGCAAGTACCAGTATCACAGCTCCTATATGAAACTTGTAATAATCAAATATGTACTCGATCTTTTGGTTTGTTGTCATGTTTTTGAAAGCATTTTCAGGTATTTCGTTCATTTCATGTACTCTTTCTATGGTGAAAAAAATTGCTAAATTTAACGCACGTTGAGCATTATATCATAAAATACCTGTGTTAACGAATAGTGTTGGGTGTAGGATGGGGTTGGAATATGGACTATAAAAAATGTATATATAAATTTGCGAAAACACGAAAAAACACATTGAATTGTGAAAAGACTATCACTATAATTGTTTTTGTATTTGTGCAAAACATATAAAGGGTGGTGTGCGTATGACAAGTAGAAAGATCAAAACGGGTGAGTGGGAAAAAGAATCAACATCTGTCGTTTCCGAGATCGTACAGCTGGCAGGTAATTATGACAGTGTGATCCATATCAGAGCCGGTATAAAGAATGTAAATGCGAAAAGTATTATGGGCATGATGGCACTCCGCATGGGCAAAGGTCAGGATGTAGAGGTTATAGCTGAGGGCGTGGATGAAGTTGAAGCAGTAAACGGACTTTCCGAGTTCATCGTGAGCAACGTAGGCTGATAAAAAATAGAAATTTTGATAGTAAAGGTGCACTGATGGTTAAGAGCCGCAGTGCACCTTTTTTTATGAACATTAATCCTTTCTTAAGAATGTATTAAAATAATTATGATATGATTGTATTTACATTTGTGCAAAAGGGAGAGCGTGCATGAAAATAAATGTAAAATGCATTACTAAAGGGAACAGGGTCATAGAGACAAAAGTGATCGACAGGGATTTTTTCGGGGGCGTCACTGTCCGGGAATTTCTGGAGTTTATGGTGGAGCATACGCTTCGTGAGTATAAAGAGAGAAAGCAGACAGAGCTCATAAAGGTCCTTACCGAGCAGGAAATTAAAGACAGAGCTTCCGCAGGAAAGGTGGATTTTGATACCAATAACGGTCTGAAGCTTCCTGATCCGGAGGAGGCAAAGAAGAACGCGTTAGAGAGCTTTGAAGATGGTGTGACCGTATTATTTGTGGGTGATCGCAAGGCAGAGAGTTTAACAGAAGTCCTGCATATCGGTCAGGACACGGAGATCACTTTTATAAAGCTCACAATGATGGCGGGCAGACTTTGGTGAGGAGAATTAGAAATGGCATTGGATCATAAAATAATGGTGGAAATGGCCGACAGTTACAGAACCCGGTGGATCGAAGAAAATGATGCTGCCATACGTCGACTTAGCTTGTCGGATCAAAAAATTGTACTAGCTTTGACAAGCGGAGAGCTTGGTGACATATATGAAGAATATAAGTATAAACAGGTCTTGGACATTGATAAATGGGCTCAGAAATATGTAAATGTGATAAATCTCATGGTGCCGGAAGAATATCGGGATGACTTTTATTACATAATCAGAAAGCGTAATCAGTTCACCTATTCCGGTGGTTACAACAGGAGAAGTGTGAGAACTGCCGACTATGGACCTTTTCTGGAGAATTTCTTTCATCTGCTTTTAAGCTATGCTGATTTTGGTTTTTGGGGAACTGACGTCGAGGGATTTGTCCGCGACAATATGCCTGAAGAAAAGGTTTGTTATAAGTATGAAGACAGATTTGGATGGTGGAGAAATAAAGTAAATACAGTTGCTGTGGAAGATATCATCATGGCGAGGATAGATGCAGGAGACCGAGGAGTTATCGATGCTATTCGTGACGCGTTCATGAGCGAAAATAATACAGTGGCAGTGACACGCAGTATGATACGCGCTGTTGTAAAGTCCGATGATGATGAACTTCATGAATTATTGTGCAAATTTTTGCTGGCTGCAAGGCTTTCAGAGGGAATCAGGCAGAGTATCTGCGAAAATGCGGACTGCGGTACAGCGAAAGGTTTTGTAAAAATCCTTGATACCATCATTGACAATAACCTTATACGTTTCGCCGCGGTTGCGAGAGCTGTTGCCACGTGGACCGGAGTCGGAGGAGAGAAAGACCCGAGACGAGTTATTGAGAAAGTTTTGAATGATATACGTCTTGCGATACATGACAGAGAAATGGCGGAAAGTTTTTTACGAAGCGATGACGCTGTTCATATTAATATAGGTCTTTGGAGCATAGGTTTTTATGACATAGAGGATGTATGTGCTGAGATCGAGAAAATAGCATCTCACGGCACAAGACAGCAGAAATTTGCAGCATCCTATTATCTTTATAGCCTGGACCGAAGCGTGTATAAAAATCGTGTAGCGCGCAGCGTCATTGAAAAAGCCGGGGATGATCAGGATGTGGTAATGGCCTACATCCCTTACTATATGCCGAATTACGCCTATGACAATAAGGTGAGTATCAGCACGTATTTTACGAGTGAAGATCAGGCGAGACGGCATTATGAGATCCTTAAGGGGATATTTGAAAAGCTTCCTAAGAAAAAGATCGTGGTGGATCCGTTTGTTTTTCCGTGGTTCTCAGCGAAGCTCACAAAAGGAATGATACTCGGAAGAATGGCATATATTGCAGGCGGTCTTAGCGATTCCGCGATGAAAGAGTACGTCTGTGATCACCTTGACGATATTAATGATGATGAGGAGCGCAGGAACCGGGCGCTTATGATCTGTGTTGAGAATCCGAAAGCAGAATTTCAGCGGAGAACATTGATAAGTTGTCTCGCTAACAGGGGCTCATCAACGAGAGGTACAGCTTGCATGCTTATTGAAAAAGTTGATCTCAGGGATGATGAGTACGTTGAAATAGAAAAACTGCTGAGATATAAGCTGGGAGATATTCGCACAGGCGTCATAGACATACTCAAGAAGCAGAAGCCTGATGGTCTGCATGATTCTGTGTATAGGCTTGTATCATCCGGGGATAAAATGATGAGACTCGGAGGAATGGATATCTTTCGTGAAAATCAGGAAAAGATCGCGGATAAGGAGACTCTGCTTGAGGCTATACGCAGTATAGAAGGCGCAGACAGTGAAGAAAAGATAATCATTGATGATATAGTTGGAACTTCGGAAGATCATGTTTCAAAGGATGATCCACTGGAACTTCCGGGGTTCGGACTTTATGATCCTGAAAAGGTAGCTCTTCCGATCAATGAAAAATACCCCTATGGTCTCTTAAAAAAGGAACCTTTCAAAAAGTACTTTAATACAACTGAAAAGCGTATGCATGAGCTTTTTGACAGGCTTACAGCACTTATCGACGAAAATGCTGAGCTTGAATACAGAGACAGCAGTGGTGAAGAACATCGTCTTGGCGATATGTCAGACGGAGAGTATTTTCATACGACCTCATGGAATGACGGAAAGAGTGTCAGTGACCATTATCCTTTTAAGGATCTCTGGAAACGGTATTACGAGGAAAATAAGATCGATGAAAGAGAGGTCATACTCCTTGAGTTTTATCTCAGGGGTTCCGGATATATTTCTGAGGATGAAGTTACTCAGGACGACTATAAAAAGTACAGAAAGAATTTTGAATATATCTTTCGGGAAAATGAGCTGAAAATAAGGTATAAGCCTTTCAAGTACGGTATGTGGAACTTTGATATCTTCATTTTGATATTGAAAGATCTGAATGGTAAAAATGATACAAGGATTCCTGTTGATGTCATGAAATCCATACTGCAATATTTTGTACTTAAGGTTCCTGAAAGTGAATTATGGCTTCAGCCCCGCAAACAAGGTTCCTATGATCATTTTGACAAGATAGATATTATGGATGATTGCAGAATAAGGACGCTTCTTGCTTCTGCACGAACAGATTATCTTGATGATTCATTTAAGGAAATAGCACCCTGGCTTATGGCATTTGAGTATAGGATGCATTATAAGGATCACTTCACGAAGTACGGTATAGGAAAAGAAGGCGGAAAACTGGATATTTTATATTATCTGCGAGCATATTGTGAAGGTCTCATACCAAAGCAATATGTTTACAGAGTCATTCTCGAGTGGACTGCGGATAGTGATGCATTAAAAGAACTATCGGAATTTGCAGATGGAAACCTTTCAATTTATACGAAAAATCGGATCCGACGACATGTCGGTATATCAGACGATAAGGAGATTACGGATGATATACCGATCATAAAGGCAGGACGGGAGATTTATCAGGAGCTGACTGATATGATCCTCAAAGTCGAGCTTCGGAGAGGAGATTCTCCGACGATCTTTTCTAGCCGAATCTCGCAGATAGGCACAGTACGCGGAATAAGCAGGTTAATGGAAATCCTTAATGCTCTGGGTGATTCGACGCTTGACAGAAACCGTTGGAGCTGGGGAGTGGGAGATTCCAAAAAAGAAGTGCTAAGTCACCTTCTCAGAGTCTCTGCACCTGCCCCGGGAGAAAAAGCAGAGGAGTTTCGTCGCGCTGTAAAAGAGAACGGTATAAAGGAAAAACGTCTCTTTGAAGTAGCAATGTTTGCTCCGGCGTGGATCGATCTTATTGAAGGATGTCTGGGAATCAAGGGCTTTAAGAGCGGATGCTACTATTTCATGGCACACATGAATGAGTGGTTTGACGAGAAGCGCATGGCGATCATCGCAAGATATACACCATTGACTTCCGAAGAACTGAGGAACGGGTGCTTTGATCTGAGCTGGTTCAAAGACGTATATGAGGAGCTTGGTGAAAAGACTTTTGATAAGATCTATAAATCTGCAAAGTATATCTCAGACGGCGGAAAGCATCAGAGAGCGCGTAAATATGCAGATGCTGCTATCGGACGGGTTACAGCAGAAGAGATAGAGAAAGCTATAGATGACAAGAGAAATAAGGATCTGGTCATGAGTCTCGGTCTGATACCTGTCCAAGATAAGAAAGATATGCTGCAAAGGTACGAATTTTTGCAGAAATTCTTAAAAGAAAGCAAACAGTTTGGTGCACAGCGACGTGCATCAGAATCTGATGCAGTTAATATCGCCCTTAAGAATCTCGCAACAAATGCAGGATATGCAGATGATATGCGTCTGACGCTCGCAATGGAAACAGAGCTCGCAAACGTCAACAGTAGATTTTTTGATGGCATAGAGATCGGAGAATACAGCGTTCATATCGAGGTGAGCTCTGAGGGAAAATCTTCTCTGATGATAGAGAAGGCGGGAAAGAAGTTAAAGACCATACCTACTGCACTAAAGAAAAATGAAGATTTCCTGGAGATAAAGGGGTTCAAGGATAAGCTCACAAAGCAGTATAGTCGTACGGTAAAGATGTTCGAGCGATCAATGGAAGACCGTGAAGTGTATGAGCTGAGCGAACTCTTTGTACTGGATCAAAATCCTGTATTGCGGAGCATCATAGGTAATCTGGTGCTTATCAGCACTAAGAGCGGAGAGCTTTTTCTGCTGGAAGATAAGGAAAGCAGTGACAAGGATGACACAGTCAGGATCGCGCACCCTTATGATATGTACAAGGCAGGCAAGTGGGCAGAACTTCAGAAGAGATTTTTTGAAAGATACAATGATGGAAATGTAAAACAGCCGTTCCGTCAGGTTTTCCGTGAGCTCTATGTGAAGCTTGATGAAGAGATGGAAAAGACAGATTCAAGGATGTTTGCCGGATATCAGATCCAGCCTAAGAAAGCCATTGCCTGTCTGCAGGGACGACGATGGATCGTTGATTATGAGGATGGCCTTGAGAAAGTTGATTTCAAAGACAATATCATAATGGAAATCTACGCTGCAGCAGACTGGTTCTCACCTGCTGATATCGAAGAACCTGCTATCGAGCTGGTATCTTTCAAGGACAGGAAAAGCTGGAAATCCATAAAGATCAAGGATGTGCCGGATATTGTTTATTCGGAGACGATGCGTGACGTGGACCTCGCGGTGAGTGTGGCTCATCCAGGAGGAGTTGATCCTGAAACCAGTCATTCTACTATCGAGATGCGAAAGGTTGTGCTTGAATTCAACCTGAAATTGTTTGGGCTTTCAAATGTCACATTTGACGGAACACATGCGTTGATCGAAGGAAAGAAAGGAAAATACAGGATCCATCTGGGCAGCGGCGTGATCCACAAGGTCGGAGGTCATCAGATAAATATAGTGGCGGTACAAGGAAGCCGTCGCAGCAAGATATTCCTGCCTTATATTGATGAGGATCCGAAGACTGCCGAGATCATGACAAAAGTCCTGATGTTTGCGGAAGATAACAAGATAAAGGATCCTGAGATCATACGACAGATGTACTAAGAATTGAAGATGTAGATCAGAGTTTATTCTTTCTCTGCTTCGATAAGGGCGTCCAGTGCGGCGCCCTTTATTTCAAGTGCCCATATCAGTGGGAGAAAGGTGTCGAACTGAGCATCATACGTACCAGCTTCGATAGAGCGGAGAATGTCTGCATCTATTTCTAACTGTGCGGACAGATCCTCTATTGTAAGATTATGTGCCTCACGGCTTGTTCTGACGGTTTCGCCGAATTGCTTTAACAGTTTATTGTTCATTTTTTCCTCTGTTTGTCCGATTTTATTATAAAACACTCGCATTTCGCGTAATTACGCTACATGCTCGTGTTTTGCGGGTCCCAAATAAAAAATACCTTTTGTGCAAGCACAATCGGATTTTTTACTTTTGACCCTGTCATCATATCACAATGAGCATTCAGATTCACTGCAACGATTTAATTGGATAAAGTGTTAATGATTTAACATGATTTGTAATGCGAAATAGTACATTTTTATAGCGATCAAAAGCTTGAAAATATGGTGTATTGTGATAAAATTTTAACAATAAGACTCTTTTTTATAAAAATATGTGCAATTTTTAAGATTGTATTTAAAAAAATACAAGACGTTAAATTTTTCACATGTACAATTTAATATGAATGGCTTAACGATGATTTTACCGGTTTGCGAAACCGGCACAGATACGTAACCCATCAAAAATTTTAACTACCGTTCGCGGTAGAGAAAAGAGGACTATTATTATGTACGGATTTGGAACAATGATCGATCAGCTCAGAGCAAACCCAAAGACGATCGTTTTAACTGAGGGTGAGGATGCAAGAATTCTTGAGGCAGCATCAAGACTGCTTGCAAGTAATTTCCTGAAGCCGATCCTTCTTGGAAACGAAGCTGTCATTCAGAAGTCTGCAGAAGAAGCAGGTTACAATATTCGTGGTGCAGAGATAATCGATCCTGCAAATTATGCAGAGTTTGATGAGATGGTTAATGAGTTCGTAGAGCTTCGTAAGGCAAAGGGCATGACACCGGAGAAGGCAAGAGAACTCCTCGGCCAGACAAATTACTTTGGCACAATGCTCGTAAAGATGGGTAAGGCAGACTGTCTCCTTGGCGGTGCTACGTATTCAACAGCTGATACTGTCAGACCTGCTCTGCAGATCATTAAGACAAAGCCGGGCAACAGTGTCGTATCATCCTGCTTCATCCTTGTACGTCCGTCAGCTACAGGGGAGAATGAAGTGATCGCCATGGGTGACTGCGCTATCAACATCAATCCTGATGAAGATCAGCTCGTAGAGATCTGCGGTGAGACAGTTGAGTGTGCCCGTCGTTTCGGTGTTGATCCTAAGGTTGCTTTCCTATCCTTCTCTACAAAGGGTTCTGCAAAGGATCCGACAGTTACAAAGATGCAGAATGCTACAGCAAAGGCTCAGGCAAAGTATCCTGATGTTCCGATCGATGGTGAGCTCCAGTTTGATGCAGCTGTTGCTCCTCGCGTTGCACGTCAGAAAGCTCCGGGTTCACCGGTTGCAGGACATGCAAATACATTTATCTTCCCTGATGTAAATGCAGGTAACTTAGGTTATAAGATCGCTCAGCGTATGGGCAACTTTGAGGCATACGGACCGATCCTTCTCGGACTGAATGCTCCGATCAACGATCTTTCTCGTGGATGTAATGCACTTGAGGTTTACTCAATGGCTATCATCACAGCATCACTCGCATAATTAAATCCTTATATAAATGAAATAAGCCTTCCGGATAAAAAAGTCCGGAGGGCTTTTTTGATGCTGAGTGGCAAAAAAATGTCGGATGTGGGATACTAGAAACGTGTGGATTTTGCGAGAAACACAGAAAAGTGTGTTGTTAGTTGAGAGATTTACATTAAAAAAGAGGAGACAACATGAAAAAGATAATAAAGAAACTCGCAGTATTTCAGTTGGAGATCATGCTGGTACTTTCTGTAACTGCATGCAGGAGTGACGCAGCGCTGGAGGCTGCGAGATATGCGGCAGAAGTGCTGGAAAGTACGGAAGAAGCGTCTACGGATGATTATAGAGAAGTCCGTGAAGAAACAGAGGAATCCGAGACAGAAGAGATAGCGGAAAGTGATGTATCGTCATCAGAAACGGATGCATCGGTATCAGAAACGAACGAATTGGTATCTGAAACAGAGGAATCTTCATCTGAGGTACTAGAAAGCGATAAGGTTTCTGTAACGGAAGATGGTGAGTACACATCAAAGGATGAAGTTGCGCTTTATATACATTTGTATGATCATCTGCCAGACAATTATATAACTAAGAAAGAGGCGGAAGCCCTCGGGTGGAACAATAAAGAAGGAAATCTGTGGGATGTTGCGCCGGGAAAAAGTATCGGTGGAAGTTATTTTGGAAATTATGAGGGGTTACTTCCGGAGAAGAAAGGGCGTGACTATCATGAATGTGATATCGATTATAACGGCGGCAGGCGTAACGCCAAAAGGATCGTTTTTTCGGATGACGGCTTGATATACTATACTGAAGATCATTATGAAAGCTTTGAACAGCTATACTAGAAAGACAAAAGTTTAGAGGGTTTTGTATGAAAAAAATTGTTTTGGATTTCAGAAATTCAGAGAATAAAGATGATATACATGATATGCTTGAAAGTGCGCTGGAGTTTCCGGAGTATTACGGAAGAAATCTGGATTCACTGCATGATTGTCTTACCGATATTACAGAGGATGTCTGCATAGGTATATATGAACCGGATGAACACAGCGAGGTTTCCGGATATCTAAAACGTGTAAACAGAGTCTGTGAACATGCGGAAAGCGAAAACCAGCATCTTTGTATATTTATTTTTCAAGAAAGCAGAACATCAGAAAGTGATATGTAACCATGGATAAAGCTAAGATAATAGAACTAAAAGAAACAATACTAGAGAATAATGATGCAGATGCAGAGGTGCTGCGTCAGGAACTAAAGAACAAAAAGATATGCCTGATAAATCTCATGTCGAGCCCCGGAAGCGGAAAGACAAGTACGCTTCTTGCGTTAAAGCAGTATTTTGACAACTATATTAAATGGGGCGTGATGGAGGCAGATATTGACTCTGATGTGGATGCAAATACACTTATCGATGCCGATATCCCGTCTATCCAGCTTCATACAGGTGGTATGTGTCACCTTGATGCTGATATGACGAGGCAGGGATTTCGAGCTTTTGACAGAGATGATCTGGATCTCGTGGTGCTTGAGAATATCGGAAATCTGGTATGTCCTGCAGAATTTGATACAGGGGCAGCAGTAAATATGACTATTCTTTCTGTTCCTGAGGGAGATGATAAGCCTGCCAAATATCCGCTTATGTATCAGGTTGCAGATATACTTGTGATAAATAAAATAGATACGCTCCCTGTTTTTGATTTTGATAAAAGCAAAGTTGAGAAATACGCAAGAGTAGAAAATCCGGATATAAAGATCTTTTATATTTCTGCCAAAACAGGAGAAGGTGTTGAAGAACTTGCGGAGTACCTGATAGGAAAAACAAATGAGTGGAATGGTATGGGTTTATGAGTGAAGTAAAGGTTATTGAAATAAACGAGAGTGTTTTTGCTGATAATGATAATACTGCAGAAGAAATAAGGGAAAAACTTACGGGTCAGAAAACATTTTTTATGAATGTGATGTCGGCGCCCGGAAGCGGAAAGACTACTTTTTTGATAAATCTGATAAACAGGATAAAGGATAGGGTAAAGATCGGTGAGATGGATGTTGACATAGAAACAAGTCTCGATGCACAGAGAGTTGCTGATGCAACCGGTGTCGAATCTATACAGATCCATAACGGAGGACTTTGCCATATTGATGCAGATATGGTATCAAGAGCTTTGCAGGAATATGACACAGAGGGGCTTGATCTGCTGATCCTGGAAAACATCGGAAATCTGGTATG
>CAMVTN010000059.1 GCA_947170415.1 uncultured Lachnospiraceae bacterium
GGCTGCGGATACATACAGAATAACTCTTCTTTCTGAGCTTGTTGAGGAAATGCTGTTAAAATATGCAAAAGTCACAAATCCGGAAATGATAAATTGGCAGTAATAGGATATAAAGGCAAGATTACCTTTATTATGCTGTATGATGAATGCAGCACAGGATAGAACACTAAGGAGATTAATTACAATGGAAAAACTGGTAGAGGTTCGGGAGTTATTCCGCAACACAGAGAAGTATATCGATCAGGTTATTACAGTAGGCGGATGGATCCGTTCAAACCGTGATTCCAAGACTTTTGGATTTGCAGTTATCAGCGATGGTACATTCTTTAACACACTGCAGATCGTTTATCATGATAAGCTCGCAAACTTTCAGGAGATCGCAAAGCTTAATATCGGCGCAGCAATAATCGCAAAGGGTAAGCTCGTAGCTACTCCGGACGCAAAGCAGCCGTTCGAGATCCAGGCAGATGAGATCCTTGTTGAGGGTCCTTCAACACCGGATTATCCTATCCAGAATAAGCGCCATACACTGGAGTATCTCCGTACTGTTTCTCATCTGAGACCCAGAACAAATACTTTCCAGGCAACATTCAGAGTACGTTCCCTCATTGCTTATGCTATCCACAGATTCTTCCAGGAGAGAGATTTCGTATATGTACACACTCCCCTTATCACTGCATCTGATGCTGAGGGAGCAGGAGAAATGTTCCAGGTAACTACTCTTCCGCTTGAGAACGCACCCAAAACAGAGGATGGAAACATCGATTATTCCGAGGATTTCTTTGGAAAGCACACAAGCCTTACAGTATCAGGTCAGCTGAACGGTGAGACTTTTGCTCAGGCATTCAGAAATATCTATACATTCGGACCTACATTCCGTGCTGAGAACTCCAATACAACCAGACATGCTGCAGAGTTCTGGATGATCGAGCCTGAGATCGCATTTGCAGATCTTGAGGATGATATGCAGCTTGCGGAGGACATGCTGAAGTATGTGATCAAGTATGTAATGGACAATGCTCCGGAAGAAATGGAGTTCTTCAACAAGTTTATCGATAAGGGACTTATTGAGCGTCTTAACCATGTTCTCAACTCTGATTTCGGTCGTGTAACCTATACAGAGGCTATTGAGCTTCTTGAGAAGCACAATGATAAGTTTGAATACAAGGTATCATGGGGCGTAGATCTCCAGACTGAGCACGAGAGATATCTTACAGAGCAGATCTTCAAGAGACCTGTATTCGTAACAGATTATCCGAAGGAAATCAAGGCTTTCTACATGAAGCTCAATCCGGATGGAAAGACAGTTGCCGCTATGGACTGCCTTGTACCGGGTATTGGAGAGATCATCGGCGGTTCTCAGAGAGAGGACGACTATGCAAAGCTCAAGGAGAGGATCGAAGAGCTGGGAATGGACGAGAGCCAGTATGGATTCTATATGGATCTCAGAAAGTACGGTTCAACTCGTCATGCCGGCTTCGGACTTGGCTTTGAAAGATCTGTAATGTACATTACAGGAATGGAAAATATCCGTGAGGTACTTCCTTTCCATAGAACAGTAGGAACCTGCGAGCTGTAATTAAATGGGGTATAAACGAGTAAAGGGTGCTGTGGAGATGAAATTCAGAAGAATACTATGCGTTATGCTGACCGGACTGTTAACGGTCGGACTCACAGTAAATGCAGCGGCAGCAAAATCCACAAGCCAGATCAAGAAAGAACAGCAGCAATCCCAAAAGAACCTTGAGGAGGCCGAAAATAAGGCCTCCGATATCAAGGGGGAAAGAGATGCTGCACAGGCAGAAGTGGACGAATCGCAGAAGCAGCTGGTCCAGATACTTGCCAACGTGGATATAGTTGAAAGCGAGATAGAGAGTAAGTCAAAAGCTGCCGATGAAGCTAAAGAACAGTATGATAAGGCTGTCGAAGAAGAAAAAGCTCAGTACGAAGCTATGAAAAAGCGTATCCGATACATGTATGAGCATGGAGGAGCGCAAAGCCAGTACCTGCAGCTGTTTCTTGAGTCATCGAGCTTTGCTGATGCACTTAACCGCGCCGGATATGCAGAGGAGCTTTATGAATATGATCAAAAGCTCCTTTCTACGTATCAGGAAAAAAAGCAAAATGTTAAGGAGAGCCAGGAAAAACTCCAGACTGAGCTTGATGAACTGACTGAGGTAAAAGATACCTATGAAGAACAGTCAGAAGAATTAAAAAGGACCATTGAAGAGCAGAAGGCCACAGTAGAAAACTTCAGTGAAAAGCTGGCAAGTGCCCAGGCAGAAGCAAAGAGCTACCGTGATGAGATAGCTAAGCAGAATGAGGAGATCCGCAAGATAGCTGAGGCAGAAGCCAAGGCTATTGCAGAAAAAAAGAAAAAGGAAGCAGAAGCTCTCGCAAAGAAGAAAGCAGAGGCAGAAGCTGCCAAGAAAGCTGCGGAAGCGGCCCAGAAAAAAGCCGCCGAAGAAGCTGCAAAAGAGGCATCAAAAGCTGCATCTGAGGCTGAACAGCATGATGATGGAGACTCTGATGAAGCCGGTGAAGATGATGATGACGGCGGTTCCAATGGTGGTGGCTCCAATAATGGAGGAGGATCAGGCTCCGGAGGCGGTTCGGGTTCCGGCGGAGGAAGCTCTTCCGGCTCAGCCACAGGAAACGAGATAGCCGCGTTTGCTCAGAAATTCCTCGGTAATCCGTATGTATCGGGAGGAACAAGCCTTACGAACGGAACGGACTGTTCGGGATTTACAATGTCCGTATATGCTCATTTTGGCTATAGCATACCTCGTACAAGCTACGCACAGCAGACAATAGGACGGGCAGTGTCATATTCGGAAGCACAGCCCGGAGATATAGTGTGCTATGCAGGACATGTGGGAATCTATGTAGGAAATGGTACGATATGTCATGCATCGACTCCTGCAACGGGAATCAAGCTCACAACGGCTACATACCGGCAGATCGTAACCATAAGACGTGTAGTATAGGAAAGAGGAGACAAATGACAGAAGGCGAAAAAATGTATGACCTCTGCGGAAGACTTTTTCCGATCTGCAGAAGTATTACGGGAAACGGCGTACGTGAAACATTCCGTATAATACAGGCTGAGATACCTGATATTCCCATAGAACTCCATGAAGTGCCGACCGGAACACAGGTCTTTGACTGGACCGTTCCGAAAGAGTGGAATATAAGAGATGCATATATAGAGACACCTGATGGTCGAAAAATATGCGAATTTAAGAAAAATAATCTTAATATCCTGCATTATTCGGTACCGGTAGATGCAACGGTGAGTCTCTCGGAATTAAAGGAGCACATCACAACGCTTGAAGACCAGCCGGATCTGATCCCGTATGCGTCCAGTTATTATAAGGAGCGCTGGGGCTTCTGTATGGCGTATAACGAGTTTAAGAGCCTTCCGGAAGGTGATTATCACGTCTATATCGATTCAGAGCTAAAAGACGGTTCTCTGACTTATGGACAGATACTCATACCCGGAAAATTCGATGAAGAGATACTGTTTTCCAGTTATACCTGTCATCCGTCCATGGCAAATAATGAGTGCTCCGGTCCGAGCCTCATAACAGCCCTTGCGCGGTATATAAAGGATATGCCGGAACGCCGTTATACCTACAGGCTGGTATTAGCACCTGAAACCATAGGCGCCATCACCTATATCAGCAGAAACTTAGATCACTTAAAGAGTCATGTACGCGCGGCATTTAACCTGACCTGCGTTGGCGATGACAGAACCTATTCCATCGTCCATTCACGCTACGGTGATACCCTTGCTGATAAGATACTTACAAATATCTTAAAGTATCATGAACCGGAATACTGTGATTATCCGTATACAGCACGTGGATCGGATGAGAGACAGTATCAGGCTCCGGGAGTTGATGTGCCGATGGTCTGCTTCTGCAGATCAAAGTACCATGTATATCCTGAATATCACACAAGCGCAGATAATATGGATCTTATTTCTCCCGCAGGACTTCAGGGATCCTTTGACGTGATGAAAAAGGCAATTCATGCGTTAGAGTACAACCGTTATTATAAAACTCAGACATTATGTGAACCACAGCTCGGAAAACGGGGACTTGTTCCGACCATGTCCAGTAAGGAAACCTATAAATCAACGCTGGCACTGAAAGACCTGATAGCCTACGCTGACGGCAGAAATGATCTGGTTGACATAAGTAACCTCATCGGAGCACCGGTAGACATCCTTATTCCTCTTGTGGATCAGTTGATGGGGTGCAGGCTTTTCCGTGAAGTTGCCCACGATTAATTCTTGTTATAATTCACATATTCTTCGTTAAATCCGCTTATCGATGCCCACATCGATTGCGCGGCTTTGCCTCGAATATGTGAATTATACCTGCGCCTTAATGTTAAATTTTTGTATTATGTTAAAAAGCAGTTTTGTTTGAAATTTATTTTCGGCAGAACTGCTTTTTTCAGATTAAAGGAAAAGCAACAATTGCCGAAATAAATATAGAGATTAGGTAGATTTACGCTCAGAGGTCTGCCGAAAAATTGTTAGTGAGTGAAAAGGGGATTATCATGGATAACGAGTTAAGGGGAAACATGAACGGCACAGAAGTTGGCCAGATTAATATGGATGCACCGTCCTATAGCGATGAGATCCATCTGATTCCGCTGGATAATATTGCAGGATATAACGTCCGTCCGGGATTTTATGATATGAACGGTGCGACAGTAATTCCCTGTGGTGTAAACTTTACGATAACATCATGCGGAGCTACCTCCGTAGAATTACTGCTTTTCCACAGGATGGAAAATGAACCGTGTGCAGTGCTGAAATTTCCGCCAAATTACAGGATAGGAAATGTATATTCAATGATCGTCTTTGATATAGATATCGATGACTTTGAGTATGCTTACAGGATGGATGGCCCGTTTGAACCGGAAAAGGGGCTTCGGTTTGATAAAAATAAAATACTGCTGGATCCGTATGCAAAGGCTGTTACCGGGCAGCATGAATGGGGCAAGGCAGACAATAATATATATAAGGCAAGAGTTGTAAAGAATAACTTTGACTGGGGTAAGGCAGGGCAGCTTTTAACACCGATGGAAGATCTAATCATATACGAAATGCATGTCCGTGGCTTCACAAAGGATGTTACTGCAGGCGTAAAAGAGACAAGCAACGGAACTTTTGAAGGGATCCGTGAAAAAATTCCGTATCTGAAAGATCTGGGTATCACAGCGATAGAGATGATGCCTATCTTTGAATTTGATGAATTGCTGGGACAGCGAGACTTTTACGGCCGTGAACTAATGGATTACTGGGGATATAATACGGTCTGCTTCTTTGCGCCAAATACCTCTTATGCTTCTCACGAGGAGCATAACAGAGAAGGTACAGAGCTGAAAAGCCTCATAAAAGAGCTTCATGATAACGGTATAGAAGTATTTCTCGATGTTGTATTTAACCATACGGCGGAAGGAAATGAAAATGGACCGTATATCAGCTTTAAGGGAATAGATAACAATATTTACTACATGCTGACCACCGATGGTTATTACTACAATTTCTCGGGATGCGGAAATACGCTTAACTGCAACCATCCTATCGTGCAGAAGATGATCCGTGACTGCCTGCGGTACTGGGTAACAAACTATCATGTGGATGGTTTCAGATTCGATCTTGCGACGATCCTTGGACGAAATGAAGACGGATCACCGATGTCCGAGCCGCCGCTTCTTCAGAGTCTGGCATTTGACCCGATACTCGGAAAAGTAAAACTCATAGCGGAAGCATGGGATGCCGGAGGACTTTATCAGGTAGGATCATTCCCGTCCTGGAACAGATGGGCAGAGTGGAATGGCAGATACCGCGATGATATGAGGTCGTTCCTCAAGGGTGATGCAGGAAAAGTTGGAGCGGCAGTACAGAGGATCGAGGGATCGCCTGACCTGTATAAAAATGACGGCAGAGGATATAATGCGAGCGTTAATTTCCTCGTGTGTCATGACGGATTTACCCTGCATGATCTTTATACTTATAATGAAAAGCACAATGAAGAAAATAACTGGGATAATACAGACGGTACCAATGATAATCTCTCATGGAACTGCGGAATAGAAGGTGAGACGACAGATCCTGAGATCAGGAGACTTCGCCACAGAATGAGAAAGAACGCCTTTGCGGTACTCATGATGAGCCGCGGAACACCGATGTTCTACATGGGTGATGAGTTTGGCAATTCTCAGGGCGGAAATAACAATGCGTACTGTCAGGATAATAATATTTCCTGGCTAAATTGGGACAATCTTAAGAGTAAGAGCAGAAAGACACTTCATGACTTTGTAAAGTACATGATCCATTTCCGCAAAAAGCATGTTGCAGTCAGAAAGCACTGTCCGCCGAGCCTTGCAGGTTTTCCTGAGTTTTCAGAGCACGGAATAGAGCCGTGGAGAGCTGACTACGGGCATGATGCGCATTATATAGGTATCATGTTTGCAGGAAGAAAGGCAAGCGGAAAGGGAGATGATATTGTCTATGTGGCTATCAATACCTGGTGGAACGATGTAGTGATAAGACTTCCCGATCTCCCTCAGAATCAGGGACTTCAGTGGTTCTGCGCGGTTGATACCTGGGAAGAGAATTCCGTTATCAAGGGCAGAGGCGCGGTTTACGGAGGAGTACTCGTGCATCAGAGATCTGTAAGGATCTTCTTTGCCGCGACACCGGAGAGACGCTAGGAAGATCGGGGAAAGGATCATTTTGAAGCCTTTGATATGACCTTTTTACCCGTAGGACAAACTTTTTGTAAAAAGCATTCACTGCATTTCGGATTTCGGGCAGTGCATATAGTACGACCAAGAGTGATAAGCTGCAGGTTGATCGCTGACCAGTGATCTTCCGGCAGCTTTTTCATGAGATCAAATTCGATCTTTACAGGCTCGGTTTCTTTGGTGAGACCGAGCTTATTGCTTATCCTTTTCACATGCGTGTCTACGACTATCGAGGGTATATGAAACACATGGGTTCGTACAACATTTGCAGTTTTGCGGCCGACGCCTGAAAGGCTTGTGAGATCCTCGATGGATGAGGGTACTTCGTCGTGATAGTTTTCGTGGAGTCTTTTACAGCACTCGATAATGTGAACTGCCTTTGCGTGATAAAATCCACAGGTGCGGATCGCATCCTCGACTTCGGAAAGCTCAGCCTCTGCGAAAGACTTTATATCAGGGTAGGTCTTAAAGAGGTCCTTAGTAACTATATTTACACGTGCATCCGTGCACTGAGCAGACAGTATCGTGGCAATAAGGAGCTCGTGAGGCTGCGTATAGTCAAGAGTTGGCTCGGTGAAGAGTCCATATTCATGATCCAGTAATTCTATGACTTCTTTAACATGTTTTGTCATGATATTTACCTCATTCAAACAATCCACACAGATTATAGAGATTTTCGATAAGATCACGGATCTTATCGAACCGTTCTTCCGAAAGAGATAATGCCTTGTGGTACAGTGATCTTAATGAATCTGATCTGCCGCTATCTAGATAATATTCTCCGAGAGACTGCCAGATCGGAAGGAAATCCGTGTTGGTATCTACTGCAAATTGCAGGAATTTTTCAGCTTCATCGGGAAGGCCGTTCTTAAAACATTCTTCTGAAAGAGCCTGGAGAACGCGGCACAGAGTCATATAGCGCTGGTCTGCCATGGAAAGAGTTTCAAAATTTGAATCTCCGTAGGTATCGCGGATCTCATCGTTGGTCATTCCTTCCAGATTGATCACCTGCGCTTTAGCAAGACGACGTAATGTAGTAAGATTGTCTATAATTTTGGGATTTTCCGTTGTAATTTCTGTAAGCAAATCCGCCGGAAAACTGATAAAATGGATATCGGACAGCGTTTTTTCAGGCGTACCCGTTTTGTGTCTGTTTTTACCGGAAGGACGAAGCGAATCATCTCTGTCACGGATGTTGCTCTTACGGATGGCATAATTCAGTATTACGCAGAAAAGCAGTATGCTTGTCAAAGGAAGTAAATTCATCTATAATTATCATTTACAGGCAAAAATGCCCGTGTTTATGCCGCTTTCCGAGGTTTTTCGGCAAGCATTGACAGTTACTGAAAAGGAGGCGTTACTTTGAATTTCTTTCGTTTCTTTAATGGAAAGAACCGTCGGACGATCGCTACAGTTATCGTTTTTGTATTGATACTTGCAATGGTCCTGATGTTCATACCGGGTAACTAAGTCATATTCATTATACATTATACTGTGGTGGAGCACACAGTTAAAAAAGCTCCGGAGAGAGGATAATTATGAAAAAATCAGTGACGATACTGGCAGCAGCGGTGCTGGTCGCTGTTGGTGCTTTTTGTGCGCTTCCTGCATTTGGAGCAGAGGGTGCAAAGGCAAATGGTAAAATTCATGACGGAGTATATGCAGATTCCATCGATTTGTCCGGAATGACTGCAGATCAGGCGTCTAAAGCAATAGAGTCCTATGTGGACAAGATGAAGAGCGCACAGCTCACACTTAACTGTGCCAGCGGAAACTCCGTAACGGTTTCAGCAGGTGAGCTCGGACTTCACTGGGGCAATGAGGAGATCGTGCAGGAAGCGGTTGAACTTGGAAAGAGCGGAAGTATTATCCGCAGATTCAAGGAACTTTCTGATCTCAAAAAGCAGAATAAAGTCTATGACGTAAACATCGCGCTGGATGAAACAGCGGTAAAGGATGTCTTGAATAACGATTGTTCTGTATATGATATAGAGGCTGTGGATGCGACTCTCGAGCCGAATACCACAGGCAGCTTTACGATCCATGAAGGCAGAGACGGACAGGAACTTAACGTAGACAAGTCTGTAAGTGCCATCACAGATTATGTAAACAACGGATTTGACGGTTCCGACAGTTCTATCGATCTCGTTATCGATAAAAAGGCACCTAAGGGAGACACAGAGACCCTGTCCAAGATCACTGATGTACTCGGAACCTTTACTACAAAGTATGAGAGATCCGGTTCAGACAGATGTGCAAATATCGCCTCTGGCTGTAAGCATGTGAACGGAACACTTCTTTATCCCGGAGAACAGTTCTCGGTTTATGGAGCGGTTAGTCCTTTCACAGAAGAAAATGGATATCATCTGGCAGGATCATACCTGAATGGTCTCGTTGTTGAGTCTCTTGGCGGTGGTATCTGTCAGGTATCAACTACACTTTATCAGGCTGTTCTTCGTGCGGAACTTCAGGTAGATCAGAGATCAAACCATTCAATGGTAGTTGATTATGTACCGCATTCCGGAGATGCTGCTATTGCAGGAACTGCAAAGGACTTTAAGTTCACAAACAATACTGATAACCCGATCTACATTGCGGGATCTACAGCAGGAAAAACTATTACATTTACTATATATGGAGTAGAGACAAGACCTTCAAATCGAACACTCGAGTTTGAGAGCAAGGATATTTCTACTACAGAACCGGTTGGAGATAAGGTCATCGCCGATTCCGGTTCCGCAGCAGGCTATGTACATACACAGTCAGCGCATATCGGATATGTTTCCGAGTTTTGGAAGATAATAAAGGAAGATGGTGTAGAGGTTTCCAGAGAAAAGGTTAACTCCAGCACCTATCAGGCAGTACCGAGAACTATCACCATCGGTACAGCTACAAGCAATGAAGTAACAAAGGCTGCACTTCAGGGAGCAGTTGCGAGTCAGAATGGTGATTACGCAAAGGCAGTAGCAGCTTCAGTAGCTCTTGACGGCGGAGCATCAGCGCTTGCAGAGCAGCAGGCACAGGCAGCACTTGCAGCTGCGGCAGCCGCAGGTGGAACAGCAGTAGATCCGGCGGCAGCACAGGCAGCAGCGGAAGCTGCGGCTCAGCAGGCACAGGCCGAAGGCGGCGAAGCAGAAAATACACAGTAAAGAAATATGACCGGCATGGGCTGCCGGTCGCAGAGGACCCATATGAAGATCGGAAAAATAAGTGAAAGCATATTGAAGCGATCTGTGTTAAAGCAGATCACCGCAAATCGTCCTGAGATGGTTAAGGGCGCTTCAATAGGGGCAGACTGCGCTGTTACAGAGCTTTCTGACGGAGAGTGTATTGCTTTCTCAACAGATCCGGTTACGGGAAAAATATCAGAAGTTGGGCGACGTGCCGTTCACAGAACAGTGAACAACGTTGCCTCTGCGGGAGCAGAGCCTTTTGGGGTTCTGCTCTCTGTTTTAATACCGGAAAGTACAGAGGAGCAGGAACTGCGAGAATTTATGCAGACTGCAGATGAGGAATGTAAAGTACTTGGCGTACAGCTCATGGGTGGACATACCATGGTCACAAAAGCTGTAAATGAGCCGGTAGTAACAGCTACAGGTGTCGGAAAAAAATGTGATAACAAATGTTATGCAAAAGGTAAAGCGAAGCCCGGAGCCGATATAGTCGTGACCAAATGGATCGGACTGGAAGGTACAAGCATACTGGCTCATGAGAAAGAAGATGAATTAAAGAAGAATTTTTCAGTGCCTTTTATAAGAGAAGCGCAGAGATTTGAAAATTATTTCTCGGTTCTTAAGGATGCCCGGATAGCTGTTGAGAACGGTGCGCAGGCAATGCATGACGTTTCCGAGGGCGGTATATTTGGTGCTCTTTGGGAATTTGCGGAGGCAAATGGAGTCGGTCTGGATATTGATCTGAAAGCTATACCGATAAGACAGGAAACTGTTGAGATCTGCAACTATATTGATGTTAATCCTTATCAGATGATGTCATGCGGATCGTTGATAATAGCAGCGGATAATGGCTATGACATGGTCAGAGCTTTGGAACGAGAGGGCATTTCTGCGGCAGTTATAGGATGCACCACAGACGGGAATGACCGAACTGTATTAAATGGAGAAGAGAGACGGTTCCTTACAAAACCGGAACCGGACGAGATACATAGGATCAGGTAACAGGGAAAAAACGGATATCCGACAGCATATATTTACGTTTGTAACAGGAGGGAATATGGACAAAATTGAAACAAGAAAGAAAATCCTCAAGGCCATTGAGCATGAGGCACGTGTAGACCTTGGAGAACTGGCGATACGCCTTGGTTTATCAGAAGCGGAAGTAGCAAATGAAATGTCTGAGATGGAAAAAGAAGGCGTAATCTGCGGTTATCTCACTCTTGTTGACTGGGACAGAACCGATTCACAGACTGTTACAGCGCTTATCGAGGTTCGTTGTACACCTCAGAGAGGTCAGGGTTTTGATACTATCGCTGAGAGGATCTATAAATATCCTGAAGTAAACTCCGTATACCTTATTTCCGGCGGATTTGACCTCATGGTAACTCTCGAGGGAAAAACTCTTAAGGAGATCGCTACCTTTGTCACAGACAAGCTTTCCACACAGGAATCGATCCTTAGCTGTGCGACACACTTTATTCTTAGACGTTATAAAGATCACGGAACGATCCTTGCAAAAAAATATGAAGACGAAAGGCAGCTGATCACACCATGAGAGATCCGATAGCAACAAAAGTTAATGAAATGCAGTCCTCCGGCATCCGTAAGTTTTTTGATATCGTAAGCGAAATGAAGGATGCGATCTCCCTCGGCGTAGGTGAGCCTGATTTTGATACCCCCTGGCATATCCGTGATGAGGGTATTTATTCACTGGAAAAGGGACGGACTTTCTATACATCAAATGCCGGATTAAAGGAACTCAGGACAGAGATTTCAAAGTATCTGGAAAGAACAATAAATACAACCTATGATCCTATCAAAGAGGTTCTGGTAACTGTCGGCGGTTCTGAGGCGATCGATCTCGCCTGTCGTGCAATGCTGAATCCCGGTGAAGAAGTAATAGTTCCGGAACCAAGCTATGTTTCCTATGTGCCATGTGTAGTAATGGCAGGTGGTAAACCGGTCATCCTTAACCTTAAAGCTGAGGATGAATTTCGCTTAAAACCTGACGATCTGGAGGCAGCTATCACTCCAAAGACAAAGATCCTCATCATGCCTTTTCCTAATAACCCTACAGGCGCTATTATGGAAAAGGAAGATCTGGAAAAGATAGCAGAGGTTGTTATAAAGCATGACCTCATCGTAGTAAGCGATGAGATCTACTCAGAGCTTTCATACAAGGAAAAGCACGTAAGTATCGCATCTCTTCCCGGTATGCGCGAGAGGACTGTTGTGATAAACGGATTCTCCAAGGCATTTGCAATGACCGGATGGAGACTTGGATATGCGTGCGCACCGGAAAATATCTGCAAGCAGATGACAAAGCTTCACCAGTACTGCATTATGTGTGCTCCTACAACAAGCCAGTATGCGGCAGTAGAGGCGTTGAAACACGGTGATCAGGATGTAGCTGAGATGAGAGAAGCTTATAATCAGCGCAGACGATTCCTGATGCACGAATTTAGAAAGATGGGACTGCCGTGCTTTGAGCCATACGGCGCATTCTATGTATTCCCTGATATTTCCGAGTTTGGAATGACAAGTGATGAGTTCTGTACGACACTTCTTAAGGAAAAGAAGGTCGCTGTCGTACCCGGAACAGCATTTGGCGCATGCGGAGAGGGATTTGTACGAATCTCCTATGCGTATTCGATAGAAAACCTAAAGGTCGCACTGGAACGCATAAATGAGTTCCTGATCGATCTTAGAAGCAGAAAATAAAATGTATAGATGAGAGGAAGAGACCATGAAAATGCGAAGGACGCTATATTTGAAATTTCTGGCAGCATATCTGCTGTTTGGATGCCTGAGTGTGATCATGGTTTCTACTTTTACGTCAAATATGATACTTCGTCGTCTGACGCGTGACGAGGCGAGTTCACTATATCGTGAGGCTCAGCTCATAGCATCAAATTATGCGGTACAGATATATGACAATAAGGACGAGTCAAAAAAAGCTGCAGTATATCAGCTGAAAGCTATAGATACCTATATATCCGCTCCGGTGTGGATCATTAATAACAATGGAAAAGTACTGTTTAATTCAAGAGAAGAGATTAATCCTGAAAACCCGCCTGTTTATGAGAATTTTGATCCTACGGCATCGGGAAGTTATTATATAACGGGCGATTTTTTTGGGGCGTTCCATGAGGAAACTCTGAGTGTTTTTTCTCCGATCACATCGAATTTTAAGGTTATCGGATATGTTGTTATCCATACGACTATGAGAGATATCCATGATTCAAGAAATGAGATTTTGAATATTTCTTATATCACAATGGGTATGATTTTGCTTCTATCTTTGATAATCCTCGCAACTTTTACATTTATCGTATATCATCCTCTGAACCGTATCACAAAAGCGGCAGAGGAGTATGCGAAGGGAAATCTCACCTATGATGCCCAGACGGGAGAGCGTCACGATGAAATGGGATATCTGGCAGGTACGCTTAACTACATGGCTTCGGAAATTGCGAGATCAGAAGACAATCAGAAGAAATTTATCGCAAACGTTTCTCATGATTTTCGCTCGCCGCTGACTTCTATCCGGGGATATCTCGTAGCAATGATAGACGGAACTATCCCGCAGGAACTCTATGAGAAATATCTGAAGATCGTTGTAAATGAGACTGAGCGACTGACTAAACTTACGAATGGTTTGTTGGAACTCAACGCCTTTAACAGCCGCGGCGGTCTTGTTCTTGAAATGGCTGACTTTGACGTAAATGGTGTAATAAAGCGAACAGCAGAGACCTTTGGTGGAATCTGTACAGAAAAAAAGATCAGCATTGAGCTGATACTTACCGGAAAGACATTATTCGTACGAGCAGATATGAGTAAGATCCAGCAGGTACTTTATAACCTGCTGGATAATGCGATCAAGTTTTCGCACAATAACTCTATCATAAAGATCGAGACTACTGAGAAGAATGAAAAGATATTTGTGTCCGTAAAGGATCAGGGAATCGGAATCCCGAAAGATTCTGTTGACCGTGTATTTGACCGTTTTTACAAGACAGATCTTTCCCGTGGAAAGGACAAGAAAGGAACCGGTCTCGGACTTTCGATCGTAAAAGAAATCGTGCAGGCGCACAATGAAAATATCAACGTGATCTCAACTGAAGGCGTAGGAACAGAATTTATTTTTACCCTCTCCAAGAGTAAAAGAGAATTAAAAGCATAAGTGTAAACCAAAATGCGCAGAGGTACTACGTCAAGTTTTCTCCCTTTGTGCTATCGGGCAAGCGCACAAGTGCGGTCAGGAAACTTCGAATTTATAGCCAATCCCCCATACCGTAGAAATGCGCCAGGTTTTGTGATCTTTCAATTTTTCACGGAGACGCTTGATATGTACATCTACAGTTCTTGTGTCTCCGATATATTCATATCCCCAGATGTGGTCGAGGAGCTGCTCTCTGGTAAATACCTGATTCGGTGATGAAGCAAGGAAATACAGGAGTTCAAGTTCCTTTGGCGGCATATCCAGTGATCTTCCGCAATAAACAACGGAGTAGTTCGTAAGATTGATCTCGAGATCATCATACTGAACACTCTTTACATCATTCTTCGGTTCTTCCTTCGGTGCCTGCTGACATCTACGGAGAACTGCCTTTGCGCGGGCGATGAGTTCCTTGGAATCAAAAGGCTTTTCCATGTAGTCATCGGCTCCGAGCTCCAGTCCGAGAACCTTATCAAAAACTTCTCCCTTGGCTGAAAGCATAATAACGGGAGTTTGTGCTTTTGAACGGATCTCGCGGCACACCTGATAGCCGTCCATTCCGGGAAGCATCAGATCGAGCAGGATCAGATCGGGATGATAGGAGTCGTATTCCCGGAGAGCGCTTTCTCCGTCATTCACGATCTTTGTATCAAAACATTCTTTTGTAAAGTAGAGCGATATAAGCTCTGCTATATTGTTATCGTCATCGACGATCAGAACCTTCTGTTTTTCAACCAAAGGAAATACCTCTCTTTTCCGAAAAATTCCTACAATCTTTTGTAACTATTTTACACTTTATCCTTTAAATGTC